>JALYSW010000087.1 GCA_030854615.1 Gemmatimonadota bacterium | reverse complement strand
GGCCTTCGTGCTGAGCACGATCGCGATGGGATCGCAACTGGGGAAGTATTCGAGCCGAACGAGTGAGTTCGAGATCGAGGCGTTGGCGGGGGAGGCGACGGACGAGGTGCGGGCGGCGGAGTAGGCGCTACGTAGCAGTGGGCGTGTGACGGCGCTCAACACGGCCTCGTCTATCCGTTAGACCTTTCACCGCCGGAAAATGACGCCATCGTCTGTCAAATCCATCTTCCGCGTATGCCGTATCCAGCATTTGCGGACTGGGGGGTACGCGGGATGACGACGATTGCCAGTCCTTTCGCACCCGCCATCGCACCGAAACTCGTGCGCAGTCCCGAGCTCTCGGTCGTGATGCCGTGCCTCAACGAGGCGGACACACTTGCGATCTGCATCCGGAAGGCACTCCGCGCGATTGAGGCGCACGGGATCGATGCGGAGATCGTGATCGCGGACAATGGGAGCACGGACGGATCGCAGGAGATCGCGCGCAGGCTGGGCGCGCGCGTCGTTGCGGTCGACGAGCGCGGCTATGGCGCGGCACTCATGGGTGGTATCAATGCGGCGCATGGCGAGTACGTGATGATGGGCGACGCCGATGACAGCTATGACTGGACGGAGATACCGCGTTTTCTCGCCAAACTGCGTGAAGGTTACGGGCTGGTACAGGGATGCCGTCTCGAGACCGGCGGCGGCACTGTAATGCCGGGTGCGATGCCGTTTCTGCATCGCTGGTGGGGAAACCCGATGTTCACAGGGATCGCACGGTGGTGGTTTCGAACACCGATCCACGATGTATACTGCGGCATGCGTGCATTCAGGCGAGAGATGTGGCTCTCGCTCGACCAGCGGTGCACGGGGATGGAGTTCGCGCTCGAAATGCTGATCAAGGCGAGCCTCTTCGGAGCGGAAACGACGGAAATTCCCATCACACTGCATCCGGATGGACGAACCGCGCATCCGCCGCATCTGAAGACGTTTCGCGATGGCTGGCGGAGCCTTCGATTCTTCCTGCTTTTCAGTCCGCGCTGGCTGTTCCTCGTTCCAGGAATCTTCCTCATCGTGCTGGGACTCGTGGGTTACGCACTCGCGATGCCGCATGTCAGAATTGGCCGCGTGACCTTCGATGTGCATACGCTGCTGTTTGCGAGCCTCTCGATCATCTGCGGCTATCAATCGATCGCGTTTGCTCTCATGACGAAAGTGTTTGCGATCATGGAAGGTCTGCTGCCCGAGGACGTCCGGCTGAATCGCATGTTCAAGCTCGTGAATCTCGAGAGCGGACTCCTCATTGGCGCGCTGGGAATGGTGATCGGACTCGTTCTGCTCGGCGGCGCGGTGCATCAGTGGGCGAGTGTCGACTTCGGAGCGCTGAACTATGCGCACACGATGCGCTGGGTGATCCCTGGTATGATGTTGACGGCACTTGGCTTCCAGACCATTCTCTCGAGCTTCTTCGGCAGCCTGCTTGGAATGCGTCGCCGGTGAGCATGACCGCTCGATGAGCGATCCAATTGCGTTCCTGGTCATGATTCTCGCGGCACTCCTCGGGCGCTTCATCACTCTTCCCTCGATGACGCTCGCCGCGACGCGAGCGCTCTCGTGGCGATTGTTTCCGTGGATCGTTGGCGCTGCAACAGCGCTTTTCATGACGTGGCTGTGGGGCGGTCTCGATCGGGTCGCCGTCATACACGACGAGGCCGCATATCTGCTGCAGGCGAAGCTGTATGCGAGCGGTCACTGGACCGCGCCGGGATTGCCATTGCCGGAATTCTTCGAGCAGTACCACGTGCTCGTCACGCCGCTTCTCACTCCGAAATACTTTCCCGGTCACGCCCTGATGCTCGTGCCGGGTATCTGGCTGGGACTTCCCGGGCTCATGCCCGTGCTGCTCCTCGGTCTCTGCGGGGTGCTCGTGTTCGAGGTCGCGACACGGCTGACCAACCCGTGGATCGGGTTGCTCACGTGGCTGCTTTGGATGACGGCACCAGGAGTGATGGACTTCGAGCCCGGTTATCTCTCGGAGACCACGACTGGTGCATTCTGGATGCTGGGCTGGTTTGCGCTCCTCAGGTGGATCGAGGACGATCGACGTCGGTGGCTCGGCCTCTTGGCGTTCTCGATCGGGATGGGTCTGCTCACGCGCCCGCTTACGATGCTGGTGTTTGCGATTCCGGTCGGCGCGGTGGTGCTTCTACGCATCGGGCGCCGGCGAGCGTGGACGGAGCTGATCATGCCGTTCGGAATCGGGTTCGCGTTTCTCGGGGTCTGGTGCCTCTGGTGCCAGCGCACGACGGGGAGCCCACTGCATACGCCATGGGAGCTTTATCGTCGCCTGTATATCCCTGACGACACGTTCGGCTTCGGCCTCACCGGACAGCAGCCTCTTCGAACGCTCAATGCTGACATGACGGTCTTCAACGAGCAGTTCGTGCAGGCCATGCATCGCCACTACACGCTAGCCTCGATGCCAGGAGAACTGTGGCGTCGCATCGTAGCGATCGCCGCGAACATGTGGGTCACGCGTACGATGTTTCTGGCTTTGGCGCTGCTTGCGCTATTCACGACCAGCGTCGCGTTCTGGTTCGCCATCGGCACATCCGCGCTCCTGGTGCTGGCCTACCTCTCCTACGCGCACGCGCCGCAGTGGTCGGTCTATTACATGGAGATCCAGCCGGTGCTCGCCTTCGCGACGGCTCTGGCTTGGTGGCGTCTAGTCAGCCTGATCGCCAGCCGACGGATTGAGTGGTCATTGCGCACGCTGCCGCCTGTTGCGCCAGGCACCATAGTCGGAGTATTGGTGAGCGCGCTCCTGCTCGTTCCGTACTCCACGCGCCTGGTCATGTACAGCGCGGTGTCCAAGATGGAGGGGCAGGCGTACCATCGTGATTTCCGCGATCTTTTGGCACTGGCGCCGGGTGATAAGATCATGACGTTCATTCGCTACGCCCCGAATCACAGTCCGCATATGGCGCTGGTGACGAACTCACCCGACCTCGCAAAAGCAAGAGCGTGGACGGTGTACGATCGCGGTGCGGAGGACGTCAAGCTCATGAGAGTGGACCCGCATCGCAGGCCATATCTTTACGATGAGGCGCATGAAATCCTCATCCCGCTCGACTCGACGGGCGCGATGCACCTCGATGGTGTGATCCGGGAGCCAGGCACCAGGGAGCCGCAATGAGCGACGCGTCGACTATCGAGCGCCTCGCACCGAAAGCCCTTCTGAACGCCGTGCACAATAGCATGGTCTTCGGGCGCCGTGTGCGCATTCTCTCGCAGCATCTGGCACGTGTCATTCCGGCGGGTGGACACGTGCTCGATCTCGGGAGCGGCGATGGCTCAATCGCTCTCGCGCTGATGCGCTTGAGGAGTGATCTCGAGATCGAGGGCGTCGACGTGCTGGTTCGTCCGAAGACGCTGATCCCCGTGACCTGGTTCGACGGTGACATTCTGCCCTTCGGTGACCAATCGTTTGATTACGTCACCATCATCGACGTACTCCATCACACGAACGACCCCGCTGCGGTGCTGACGGAAGCATGTCGCGTCGCACGCAAAGGAGTCGTGATCAAGGACCACGTGCTGCAGGGGTTCGGAGCCGGGCCCACACTGCGCGTGATGGATTGGGTGGGTAATCGCGGCCACGATGTGGTGCTGCCCTACAACTATCTCACGCGCGACCAGTGGGAAGCGGCGTTCGCGCGCGCTGGACTGAAGCAGCACACGTGGCTCGGCCGGCTCCGGCTCTATCCCGCTCCGGCGACATTGCTGTTCGACCGGCGCATGCACTTCATCGCCCTCATGGTTCCGGCGAACGCGCGACCGCTAATGCCTGTGCGAAGCGACGTGACCTAGCAGAACGATCCGGGCGCGTTGCCACCCGTCAACCGACACGCCATCTCCCACGCCCGGGAAACTGCGTGTCTCCTTCGCAGCCGACGCGTGAAGAGCGAAGAAGCCACGGGGAGTCCCTCTTACGGTTCTCCGGTCACCCGGCCGACCCCATCTTGTTCTCCCCCGCACTCGACACCCCATCGCCCTCGCGCTCCGTGAGCAGCCGCGAGCCGCGCTGGTATGTGAGAAACGAGTACGCCCACTCGATGAGCACGATCACGCGGCTGCGGAAGGTCGCGAG
>JALYSW010000078.1 GCA_030854615.1 Gemmatimonadota bacterium | reverse complement strand
GGCTACTCCCGAAGTCGACCGAGTACGTCTGCGCACTGGTCGACGTCTCGCTCTTCCAAAATGTCGCCGCCTTGCCATCCGTGCCGAGCGATGGCGCATGCGCCGCGACGAACGATGTCGCGATCGCTACCGGCGTTCCCTTGTACGCGTGCACCGGCTCGAGCGGCGTGAAGGTCAGCGCATCGAGCCACACCGTCCCCTTGCCGCCGCTCCCCGCCGTGATCGACAGCTCGAGCGACGCGAGGTGCGCGAGCTCACCCCCGCCACGCGGTCCCCACGCGAAGGTGATGTGACGCTTCTTCAACGTCATCTGCTTCCACTCCTCCGGAAAGCGCACGTTGACGGCGTTGTTCCACCACACGTTGTCGCCCGTCGAGTCGATCAGCTTCACCTCGAAGTTCTCGGCCGGCGCCTCCCCGCGAATGCGATACGAGAACGCGTAATTCTCCGGCAACGCGACATCGAACTTCTTGCGCGCGATCGCGTAGCCGCCGTGGCCGTGGAAATCGAAGTCGAGGCGGAGCGCGTGACCGTGTGCACCGGTGCTATCGGTCGTGATCGCGAGCGACACGCCGTCCGAGGGATGCGCGCTCCACCCCGCGGTGCTCTCGAAGCCGTCGAGCAGCCGCGCCGAGCTTGGGAGCGCCTGCGCGCTTGCGCTCACCGCCCATATTATAATAGCGAGGGTGACGATGTGGCCCGACCGGCGAAGGCTCACCCCTTCACGCTCCCGGCCATCACGCCCTGGATGTAGTAGCGCTGGAGCACCAGGAACACGATGACCACCGGCAGCACCGTCAGCACCGACCCCGCCATCATGAGCTCCGTATCCTGCACGTGCTCGCCCACCAGGCTCGCGAGCGCGACAGGGAGCGTGTACCGCCGCTCGTCCGACAGCACGATGAGCGGCCACATGAAGTCGTTCCACGTGGTGAGAAAGGTCCAGATCGCGAGCGTCGCAAGGATCGGCGTGATCGTCGGCAGCACGATCGAGCGATAGATCCGCGCCTCGCTCGCGCCATCGATGCGCGCGGCGTCGAGCAGGTCGTCGGGGATCGAGATCGCGTATTGCCGGATCAGGAAGATCCCGAAGATGCTCGCCATGCTCGGGATGATCACGCCCCAGTACGTGTTGATCAGTCCGAGCGACTTCATCAGCAGAAAGAGCGGGAGCATCGCGACCTGCACCGGAATCACGAGCCCCGCACTCATCGCGCGGAACACGGAGTCGCGCCCGCGGAATCGCAGCTTCGCGAATGCGTATCCCGCCATCGAGTTCACGATCAGCGAGAGCACCGTCACGACGATGGAGATGATCCCGCTGTTCACCAGATAGCGGCTCATGCTGAGCCGAGTGAATACGTCGCGATAGTGCTGGAACGTTGGATGGTCGGGCCAGAGCCGCGGCGGGAAGGTGTTCGCCTGCCCCGTCGGCATGAAGGACGCCGAGATCATCCAGATGATGGGGAAGAGCGACAACAGCGCGCCGATGACGAGCGCCGCATAGATCGCCACCGTCCCCACGCGTGCGCGCTTCACGCGGCCAGCCTCCGCTCGAGGCGCAGCTGGATCGCCGTCCACACGAGGATGATGAGGAACAACAAGAACGCGATCGACGCGGCCACGCCGAGCCGCCACCAGCGGAATCCCTCCTCATACATGAATAGAACGAGACTCGTCGTCGCCCCCAGCGGGCCGCCCGTCGTCATCACATACGGCTCGGCGAACAGCTGGAAGTAGCCGATCATCGTCACGACGCCGACGAAGAAGAAGGTCGGCGCGAGATTCGGGAGGGTGACGTGCCAGAACTGCCGCACCGCGCCCGCGCCATCGAGCGCTGCGGCCTCGTACAGATCTTCGGGCACCGACTGCAGGCCGGCGATGAAGATCAGCATGTTGTAGCCGAAGTTCTTCCACACTGCGAGGAGGATGATCGCGGGCATCGCCCACCGCGGATCGCCGAGCCAGTCGATGGGATGGATGCCGACGGCGCCGAGCGCGTAGTTGAGGAAGCCGTACTGCGGGTGGTACAGGTAGCGCCAGACGATCGCGACCGCGACGAGAGTCGTGACGAAGGGCAGAAAGTAGATCGTGCGGAAGAACGTCTTGAAGCGGACGACTTTCGCGTTGAGCAGGAGCGCGGCGCCGAGCGATGTGGCGACGGTGAGAGGGCCACCGATCAAGGCGAAGTAGAAGGTGTTCTTGAGCGCGAGCCAGAATGTCGGGTTGTGGAGCAACTCCGTGTAGTTGCGCGTGCCGACGAAGCGCACGTTCGCGGGATTCGCGACGGAGTAGAGATCGAAGTCGGTGATGCTGAGCAGCAGCGATGCGCCGACCGGCAGGAAGAAGAAGACGGCGATGAGCGTGATCGCGGGCGCGATGAACAGCCAGCCCGCGCGGCCCGCGCGCCACTCCGGAGTTTTCGCGGCGATCTGTGTGCGGGCCGTGGA
>JALYSW010000071.1 GCA_030854615.1 Gemmatimonadota bacterium | reverse complement strand
TCGTCACCGACGCGATGATCATGGAGGGGGCGATCGCCGAGCATGGCGAGGAGGAGGCGGCGATTCGCGCGCTCGATGCGGGGTGCGATCTGCTGCTCTACCCGAAGGATCTCGAGGCGGTCGCGGCCGCGATCGATCGCGCAGTGACGCTCCACCGCCTCGACGCGGCGCGGATTCAGGGCTCCATCCGGCGCCGGCTCAAGTGGGCGCAGTGGTCGTCGCCGCCGAACGAATACCGTCGTCCCTCCGGCACCGATGTGTTGTGGGGTGCGCAGCTCGCGGACCGCGTCATCCACATCGTGCACGGTGCGCCGGCCGCGATGCACGCACCACTCGACATCGTGATCGTCGACGACGATCTCGGCGGCCCCTATCCGCCGCCGTCGCGCGAGTCGCTGCTCGACTCGCTCTTCGATGCCGGCTGGAAGGCACGCCGCCTCGAGAAGTTCGATCCTGCATCGAACAACGATTCGGTGGTCGCGCTCTTCGGAGAGACACGCGCGTGGAAGGAGCGCGTCGGCTACAGCGACGCCGCGATTGCCGCCGTGCACGAGGCGTGCGACGCGCGCCCAAACGCGACGGTGATTCAGTTCGCTCATCCGCGGCTTGCCTCGCAGCTGACGTTCGCGCGTTGCGTCGTGAGCGCGTGGGGTGGGGAAGCGGCGATGCAGAGCGCCGCCGCCCGCTGGATCATGCGCGCGCGGTAGCGTGCGCCCGATCGACTGGACGGTAGTCGCGGTCTACATGACCGCGACGCTCGCGATCGGACTCTGGCTCGCGCGCCGCGCGAGTCGCTCGCTCGAGGATTTCTTCGTCGGCGGACGCACGATTCCCTGGTGGCTCGCCGGCGCGTCGATGGCGGCGATCACCTTCAGCGTCGACACACCGCTCTACGTGAGCGGGCTCGTGATCGGACGGGGCATCGCCGGCAACTGGGAATGGTGGTCGTTCGTCGTCGCCCATGTGTCGATGATCTACCTGTTCGCGCGGTTGTGGCGTCGCGCCGGCATCCTCACCGACTACGAGCTCACCGAGCTGCGTTACGGCCGCAAGGCCGCCGCCGTGTTGCGCGGCACCGGCGCCTTCCTCTTCGCGCTCCCGATCAACGCGATCAGCATCGCGTACGGAATGCTCGCGATGCGAAAGGTCGCCGACGCCCTCGGGATCTGGACGCAGCTCGGTCTCGATGGCGACGCGCAGAAGGCGCGCGCGGTGGTGCTGATCGCCGCCATCGTGCTGCTCTACGCGGCATTCAGCGGACTGTGGGGCGTCGTCACCACCGACTTCTTCCAGCTCGCGCTCGCGCTCATCGGTGCGATCGTCGTCGCGAAGTACGCGCTCCACGAGATCGGCGGCATCTCGGTGCTCCCCGCGAAGCTCGCCGCGGCGGGAAAAGGCGATCACCTCGCCTTCTTCCCCTCGCTCGGCAGCGCGCTGCTCCCGCTGCCGACATTCCTCGCCTACATCTCGATCCAGTGGTGGGCGTACAAGGGCGCCGACGGCGGCGGACAGTTCGTGCAGCGGCTCGTCTCCGTGCCCAGCGAGAAGGATGCGGAAAAGGCGGCGTGGCTGTTCAACATCATCAACTACGTCGTGCGCTGCTGGCCGTGGATCATCGCGGCGCTCATCGCGATGATCGTGCTTCCGAATCTCGCCGATCGCGAGATGGCGTACCCGACGCTGATGAAGCGCTATCTCCCCGCGGGGATGCTCGGCCTCGTCTTCGCATCGCTCGTCGCGGCGTTCATGTCATCGGTGAGCGCCCAGGTGAACTGGGGAGCGAGCTATCTCGTGAACGACGTCTATCGACGCTTCCTCGCGCCGGCCGCGTCGGAGCGCTCGCTGGTGTGGGCAGGGCGCATTGCGTCGCTCCTCATCACGGCGGTGGCGTCGGCCGTCGCCTTCAACCTTCACAGCATCGGCGAGACCTTCCGCCTCCTCATCGCGCTCGGCACCGGCACCGGCGCGGTGCTCATCCTCCGCTGGTTCTGGTGGCGCATCAACGTGTGGGCGGAGATCGCCGCGCTCGTCGGCAGCGTGCTGGTCGCTGCGATCATCTACATGGTGCCGTCGCTCCGCGCGCTCGAGTTCGGGATTCGCGAAACGGGGATGGCCGCGGTGGTCACCGCGATCTGGCTCACCGTGATGTGGCTGACGCCGCCCGAAAGCGACGAGACGCTGGATGCGTTCTATACCCGCGCGCGGCCAGGCGGCGCATGGGGCCCCGTGCGCGCGCGCACGGGAATCTCTCCGCGCCAGCATCTCGCCAGCGACGTCCGCCGCGTCTTCGCGGGAGTCGCAACGCTGCTGGGCGTCAACATCACGATCGGCACGCTGCTGCTGCAGCAGTGGGGACTCGCGAGCGCGGCAGCCGTCGTCGCGATCGTCGGAGTGCTCTACCTGCGCCGCGCTAGAACGCTGGTCGCGGAGTAGGCGAGATTCGCCGGGCACGAGCCGGTAACAGCTGTTGAAACGATTGAACGGATAGGAGCACGGATGAAACGGATCGCTACTGCGCTAAGCCTATCCGTTCGATCCGTGCAGCTCATCCGTTCAATTGTTTTTTAATTGTTCGTGCTTGTGTTGCGACGCCCGCGACGCTACCTACGTTCGCACCGCGCTGTCCGTTGCCGCGGGATGCGACTGATCCGGCTGCGTGCCACGGACCACGCCGTCCTTGTAGATCCGGTAAATCAGCAGCGCGGCGATCACGAGCAGCGCGCCCGCGACGATGAAGAGGAAGGAGCGTCCCTTCGCGCTCATCGGGCGCGACGCAGCGATCGGTGCGAAGGTGTCCACCTCCGGCACCGGAGCAGCCTCTGCGGGCATCGCTCCCGTATTGCGCCTGCGAAACGGCGCCGTCGGTCCGTCGACAAAGCGCTGGCGCGGCGTTACCGGCGTTTGCGAGCCCGGCAGCGGGAAGACCGCGTGTCCCACCGCCTCCTCCTCTTCCGCAGCCGTCAGCCCCTCGCCCTGGAAGTGCGCCACGATGACCGTGATGTTGTCCGGCCCGCCGTTCTCGTTCGCGCGATCGATGAGCTCCTTGCAAGCGGTGAGCAGGTCGCCCTTGCTCTCCTCCAGGATCTCCGCGATCTCCTCCTTCCGCACCAGCCCCGACAGCCCATCCGTGCAGAGCACCAGCGTGTCGCCCTTCCGCACCTTCTGATAGGTGAGGTCGATCTTCACCGTCGGCTCGGGGCCGAGCGCCTGCAGGATGATGTTGCGTCGCTCGCTGCGCTCCGCCTCCTCCGGCGTGAGCTCTCCCGCCTCGATGAGCCGCTGCATGAGCGACTGGTCCTTCGTGATCTGCAGCGCGACGCCGTTGCGCACGAGGTAGGCACGGCTGTCTCCCACCTGCGCGAGATAAAGCGTGTCGCCGAGCAGCCCGGCGATCGTCGCGGTGGTGCCGAGCCCGCGCGACTCCGGATGCTCTACCGCATAGGCGAAGATCTTCGCATTCGCCGCCTCGGCCGCCGACTTGATCGCACGCGCGAATAGCTCGGGAGTTCGCTCCGGCGCCGCGCGCCACTGCGAGCGAAGCTCCGACTGTACGGTGAGGATCGCTAGTTCGCTTGCGACTTCACCTGCCGCCGCGCCGCCGAGTCCGTCGGCCACCATGAAGAGCGACCCATGGCTGCCCAGGAGATGCGTGCGCACCTCGGGCTGCAGCGAAGCGTTGTCGGCAGTGAGGTCGGCGACGAGGAACGAGTCCTCGTTGTGGTCGCGTACGCGGCCGACATCGGTTCGGCCGAACACGTTCACGATGACGTCGCCGGGCTCGGCGTCTGGTTGCGGGTTGGCGCTGGTCACGGATACAAGGTATGCGAAATGACGTTCACTTGCACTCTTGCGCTGAGAACGACCGGATTTCGCCGGCCTTCGGATGGGACGTCGCCTTCGTGATCAGGGTCAAAATGGAGCAGGCCCGCGTACGGGATGCTTCGTCGCCCGTGGTTGCCGCACGCTTGATCATAGCGCGCGACAGGTAGTAAAGCGCGGTGACGCTGTCATCGCGGGTGGGGAGCAGGGGCATCGCGCCGCGGACGGCGGTCATCGCCTCGGCTGGCTTGCCCTCGTTGACCATGCGGCCGGCCGCCTCGACCCGTGCGCGCGCCTGCTCGGCGTTTGCCGGGGGCGAGGTGGTAGTGGAGGGCGGCTGTGCGGGCGCCGCCACCGGTGCGGCTGGGGGTGGGGTCGGCGCCGCTGAGGGCGATGTAGTAGCCGCCGGCGGCTTCGGAGTGGTGCGAGCG
>JALYSW010000057.1 GCA_030854615.1 Gemmatimonadota bacterium | reverse complement strand
GAAGCACGCAGCCATTATTTCGGGGCACACATGATCATCAAGCGCGGGCTCTCCGTCCCGCTCGCAACGCTGATTGCATTCGGCAGCATGGGCTTCTCGTTGCGCTGCTCCGGATCCGATCGGGGAGCTAACGGTCCTGCCGCCTCCGCAGCGAACGCCGACTCCACCATCATCGTCTTCAACGCCGGCAGTCTCGCTCGTCCGCTCCGCGCTGCGCTCGACTCCTTCACCGCCGGCACGAGCATCAAGGTCGAGCAGGAGAACGCGGGAAGCGTCGAGACCGCGCGCAAGCTCACCGAGCTCCATCGGATTCCCGATCTCGTGGGCTCCGCGGACTATCAGATCTTCCCGAAGTATCTGATGCCCGGACAGACGAGCTGGTACGCGCGATTTGCGCGGAACCGCATGGTGCTCATGTACACGGCAAAGTCCAGGTCCGCATCCACCATCGACTCGACCAACTGGTACAAAATCCTCGAGTCGAAGGGGGTGCAGACCGGTCGCGCCGATCCGGCGCTCGATCCGAACGGCTACCGCTCGCTCGTCGTCATGCGCCTCGCGGAGCTCTACTACAAGCAGAAGGGGCTCACCGATCGTCTCATCGCCAACTCGTCCGCGCACATCGTTCGTCCGAAGGAAGTCGACCTCATGGGGCTGCTCCAGGCCGGTGAGATCGACTACGCGTGGTCGTACGAGTCGGTGGCCCAGGCGGCAAAGCTCCCCTATGTCACCCTCCCGCGCGCGATCGATCTCAGCGATCCGGCGGACTCCGCGCTATACGCGCTCGCGAGCGTGCGCATTCCGGGGAACACGCCGAGGGACTCGGTCGAGCTCAAGGGCGAGCCGATTCTCTACGGTTTCACGGTTCCACGCGACGCCCCGCACAAGGCGCTCGGTGAGAGGTTCGCAGCGTTTCTGCTGTCCGATGCCGGGAAGCGGATGCTCGGCCGCGAGCACCTCGATGCGCTCCCCGTGCCGATCTTCGTGGGCGACTCGATTCCTACGGCACTCGTCGCGCGATGACGAGACGTCCGTCGAGGAAGTGTACGAGCTCCTTGCTCACCCTTCCCGTCGAGTCGCGCACGAAGAATCCGACGGTCGGATCTCCATCGACGAAGAAGGCGTCGTTGCCGGCTGCAGTGAGCGCCGTCGGCTCTGCCTCCCCTGTACTCTGGATGAAGAGCCGCGCACCGCGCCGGGAGATCGTGTCGACGTAGCCTGGATACCACTCATAGCGTCCGACGTATTGCTCGAGCGTCATGCTGTCGAGCGCGATGCGCGCCGGCTGCGACAGTATGGGAGCTTCCGAGTGCTGGAGCAGCAGCCATCGCCCGTCTCGGCGCTCGAACACATTCGACTCGTGGGCGGCAATCATCTGCTCGCGAGGACCGAACGGGATGTACTCCGTGACGTCGCAGTCGGCGATCACGAGCGCGCCGGCATGCCGCACGTGCACCACGCCGACCTCATAGCGCGCCCGGCTGCCCACGTTCGCCAGCACGAACTGCATTAGCACCGCGCGGTTGCGCCGATTTCCGCGATCGTCGATGTGAACGACGTCGGGGGACACCAGCCTGCCGTATGCCGCGGTGTCTCCGTGGCCGTACGCCACGCGGCGACGCAGGATGAGGTCGTGAAACGCGCGTTCGTCGGCATTCGCTGAAGCGCCTCCCGGCTGCGCCGATGCGCCGTCGGCACGAAGCGCCACGCATAGCAACACCGCGACGCCCAACCGACTACGCAACCGCGAACACCCGCTTCGCACTCTCCAGCGCCTCGACCAGCATCTCCACGTCGCCCTCGTCGTTGTACACGTAGAACGACGCACGCGCCGTCGCCGACACTCCGAGCCTCCGCATGAGCGGCTGGGCGCAGTGGTGCCCGGCGCGAATGCAGATGCCGCGCTCGTCGAGCAGCGTCGCGAGATCGTGCGGGTGAATGTCGCCGACGGTGAAGCTCAACACGCCGCTCCGCTCCTCGGCGCCCGGCCCGTGCACGCGCACATCGTCGATCGCAGACACGCGCTCGTACGCGTACTTCACGAGCGCGCGCTCGTGCGCGGCCACCGCCTCCATCCCGATGGCGGTGAGATAGTCGCACGCGGCCGCGAGCCCCACCGCACCGGCGACGTTCGGCGTCCCCGCCTCGAGCCGGTGCGGCAGCTCGTTCCAGGTCGTGCGCTCGTCCCCGACGAAGGCGATCATGTCGCCGCCCGTCTGATAGGGCGGCATCGCCTCGAGAAGCTCACGCCGCCCAATCAGCACGCCGGTGCCCATGGGCCCGAGCATCTTGTGTGCGCTCGCCGCGTAAAAGTCGACGCCGAGCGCATCGAAGCGTACGGGCATGTGTGGCGCGGCCTGCGCGCCGTCGCACACCGTCAACGCGCCAACGCCCCGCGCGATGCCTACGATCTCTGCCACCGGGTTAATGGCGCCAAGCACGTTCGACACGTGATTGAACGCGATCACCTTCGTCCTCCTCGTCGCCAATCGCGCCAGCGCATCGAGATCGGCGCGACCATCCGCCGCGAGCGGACAGATCGTGAACGCCGTACCCTTCTCGAGCGCCAGCTGCTGCCACGGGACGAAGTTGGCATGATGCTCCGCGCCCGTCACGATGATCTCGTCGCCCACTCCGATGTTGGCGCGCCCCCACGCCGATGCGATCGTGTTGAGGGAGTCCGTCGTGCCGCGCGTGAAGATCAGACAAGCATCGTCGGCGACGCCAAAGAATCGCGCGACCGCCGCGCGCGCACGCACGTAGCGCTCCGTCGCGCGCGCCGACAGCTCGTACGCGCCGCGGTGCGGGTTCGCGTAGTCCGTCTCGTAGAAGTCGTTCATCGCGTCGAGCACCGCGCGCGGCTTCTGCGCGGTGGCGGCCGAGTCGAGATA
>JALYSW010000044.1 GCA_030854615.1 Gemmatimonadota bacterium | reverse complement strand
GTGTGATGCGCAGCGCGTTCGCGCGATTGGCGAACTCCTTCGTCCCGGCGCCGTAGCCGCTGCGCAGCGGCGTATACGACGCCGGCGCCGGCCCGCTCGAGAGCGCGCGCACGAGCGCAGCTCCGGTAGGCGTCACGAGCTCACCCGCGCCCTCCGGTCCCGGGCGGATGACATGTCCCTCCAGCAGCTTCAGCGTCGCGGGTGCAGGCACCGGCAGAATTCCGTGCGCCGCGTTCACCGTTCCATCGCCCACGACGATCGGTCCGCAATACACGCGGTCCACGCCGAGCAGTGCGAGCCCCCACACCGAGCCGACGACATCCAGAATCGCATCCACGGCGCCGACCTCGTGCAGATGCACCTTCTCCGGGCCGACACCGTGGATCTCTCCCTCCGCCTCGGCGATCGACGTGAACGCCGCATCGGCGCGCTCACGCACGGCATCCGGAACGCCGGCAGCGGCGACCATCTCACGGATCTTCTTGATGTGACGACCGTGCGGCTGGGGCGGGATGTCGAAGTCGACTTTCGTGCACGCGATGCCGGCGCGCAGCACGCGCTGGATGCGGACTTCGACGCCATCGAGCTTGAGCCGCGCGGGGAGCGCGCGCAGCCACTCGGGATCGAGGCCGACGTCGAGCAGCGCGCCGAGCATCATGTCGCCGGCGATGCCGGAGAACGGATCGATGATCGCGATTGGTGTCATACAAAGAAAGCTACTCGCCGTCGCTCGGCGTCGGCTAGCCTTGCTCCACGATCTCCGCCCCGGGCGTCGCGTCACCCGGCGGCAGGAGCGCGGTGAGGAGCTTCTGCGCGCTCGCCATGCTGAAGCCTGGGAGCTGCGCAATCGCTTCCACCCCCGCATCGCGCACGCCCTGCACACTGCCGAAGGCGTTGAGCAGCGCGCGACGCTTCTCGGGGCCGACACCGCGGATCTTCAACAGCTCGGAGGTAACGGTGCGCATCGACCGCCGCTTCCGGTTGTACGTGATCGCGAAGCGGTGCGCCTCGTCGCGCATGCGCTGCAGCATCCGCAGCGCGGGCGATCGCTTCGACAGCCGCAGCGACTCGCTCCGGCCGGGAAAGAAAATCTCCTCGTCGCGCTTCGCGAGTGAGATCGTCGGCAGCCGCGAGAGATTCACGGCCTCGAGCGCCTCGCGCGCGGAGCTCAGCTGCCCCTTCCCACCGTCCACTACAACCAGATCTGGGAGCGGCTTCTGCTCATCGAGGCGCCGCGTGAAGTAGCGCGTGACCACCTCACGCATCGACGCGAAGTCGTCCGGCACGCCACCCTCGACCGATTCGATCTTGAACTTCCGATACTCCGCGCGCTTCGGTCGTCCGTTCTCGAACCAGACGCACGAGGCCACGGTGTCGGTGCCCTGCGACGTCGAGATGTCGAAGCAGATCATGGCGCGAGGGACGCTCTGCAGCGACAGCTCGCGCTGCAGCTCGTACACGGGATCGACCGCGCGCTCATCGGTCTCGAAGGTGGATGTCTTCTGCTCCTCGAGCAGATGACGCGCGTTCTGGTCGGCGAGCTCGATGAGCTGTCGGCGCGGCCCTCGCTGCGGCATCCAGAGCTGCGTGCGCGGGAGCGTTTGCTCGATGAGCTCGCGATCGGCGACGTCGAACGGGATCAGCAACTCGCGCGCGTGCTCGGCGAGCGGGATGTACGTGCGCGCGATGTAGGCGGCAAGCACTACGTCATCGCCTTCGTCCTGGATGTTCTCGACGAACTGATGCTCGCGTGCGAGCAGCTTACCTGAGCGGATGTGCAGCATCGTGACGACGGCGTCCTCCCCGTCGCGTGCGTAGCCGAGGACGTCGCGATCACCGCCTTCGACCTCGACGACGACGGTCGGCTCCTCGAGCTTCTGAAGGTGGCGCAGCGCATCGCGCAGCTCGGCGGCACCCTCGAAATCCATGTTCTCTGCCGCCTCGTCCATGCGCGCGCGTACTCGTTTCACGACCTCCGCGGTGCGTCCGTCGAGATAGAGGAGCACTTCGTCGATCATCGCGCGGTAGTCCTCCTGCGTCTGCAGCAGGATGCACGGCGCCTTACATCGTCCGATGTGATAGTCGAGACAGGCGCGCTCCGGCATCTCCTTCGGCATGTCGTAACGGCACGAGCGGACGGTGAAGATCCGCTTGACGACGTTGAGCGCGCGACGCATCGCGCCGACATCCGTGTAGGGGCCGAAATACCTGCTCCCGTCATCGACGAGGCGACGCGTGACGTAGACGCGCGGGAAGGGCTCCCCGATCGTGACCTTGATGTACGGATACGACTTGTCGTCGCGCAGCGCGATGTTGAAGCGCGGCTTGTACTCCTTGATGAGATTCGCCTCGAGCACGAGCGCATGCGCCTCCGTGGGAAGCACGATTGTCTCGACATCGACGATCTGCCGGACGAGCACGCGAGTCTTTGCGCTGGCGAGCGGATCGGCGTTGAAGTAGCTGCGCACCCGCGACCGGAGCCGCTTCGCCTTCCCGACATACAAAACCACGCCCGCCGCGTCCTTGAAGAGGTACACGCCGGGCGATTCGGGGAGATGCGGAAGCTTGAGCGCGATCTGCTCTGCGGGCTCGTTTGGCACGACTCAAATATAATGGCGGCGAGTGGTTGCGTGATTCCAGATTCGCCGTCACATGCGCTCGTAGCGTTCAGTCACCGACTCTTGAAGTACGATTGAACGGATGAACGGCACGGATTCAACGGAGCAGTCCTGTGTCGCAGTTATCCGTTGAATCCGTGCTTCTCTCCGTTCAATCGTTTCACCAGTTGTTGATCTCCTGCCGCGTGGCCGCTAACGCTTCGGCGACTGCGAAAGTCGGCGTGTAACGCGCTCCAGCATCGTGCGTACTTCGGGCACGCCGAGAGCCGCGGTCGACGCAAAATACACCGCGCCGTACGGGATGATCGTGAGCAGCGCCAGCAGGATTGCGGAGCGCGGGCCGACGAGCAGCTTCACGCCCCACGCCGCGGCCGCCGCCAGCGCGGCCGCGAGCCAGAGCCGCGCCACGAGCGATGCCGCGAGTCCTGTGCGCCCAATGCGTACGTTGAGCGTGCGGCGGAGTAGCACGAACTCGACCCAGCCGGCGATGCCCGCCGATGCCGTAAGTCCCGCGACGCCCGCGTGCGGATCGATACCGAGCAGCTTCGGGAGCGGGATCGCGAAGAGATAACCGAGCCCGCTCGTCAGCACCACGCGCACGATCGCGTAGCGCAGCGGCGTGCGCGTGTCGCGCAGTGCGTAATACGTCGACGCGTACAGCCGTCCAAGCGTCGACGCGAGCAGCCCGACCGCCGAGCCCGCGAGGATGGTCCAGACGTACACCGAATCGGCCTGCGTGAATTGCCCCGACTTGAAGAGCGCACCGGCGAGAATGTCCCCGAGCGCGAGGAAGGCCATCGCCGAGGGAATGACGAGGAAGGCGATGCGGCGGAGCCCCCCGTCCAGACGCGATCGCAGATACTCCGCAACGTCGGCCGTCTCGCCGACCGCGCTCGACATCGCCGGCAGCTCCGCCGCCGAGACGCTCATTCCGAAAAGACTCACCGGCAGCATGTACAATGCCTGCGCGTTCGTGAGTGCGGCGAGCGCGCCGGTGCCGAGAAGGCTCGCGATGACGGCGTCGATGTAGCCGCTGATCTGCACGACGCCACGGCCGACGAACACTGGAAGGAAGTTCGAGACCACTGTGCGCACATTCGCGGAGACAGTGTCCCACGTCAGCTCGAAGTGGTGCAGCACCGAGAGCACCGTCGGCAGCTGCGCGAGGAGCTGCGCCGCGCTGCCCACCACCGATGCCCACGCCGCCACGATCGCGAGATCGAACTCCGCCACTCGGCCGCCGCGCCAGATGAGCGCGACGATGATGGCGAGGTTCCAGACGATCGGCGCCGAATACGAGATGAGGAAGCGGCGATGGCTGTTGAGAACGCCGAGACACCAGGCGGAGAGCACGAGCAGCCCGGCGCCCGGAAAGAGGATGCGCACGAGGGTGATCGTG
>JALYSW010000038.1 GCA_030854615.1 Gemmatimonadota bacterium | reverse complement strand
GCGCCTCCATCGTCACCTTCGTTGCCATCACATCCTCCGGGTCGAGCTCAATCCACTACTCGAGGTAGAGCACTTTGCGCACGGCGGCGATCGTCTTCTGCGCGTCCGGCTTCGCGGCACGCTCGAGATTCTTCGCGTAGGGCATCGGTACGTCCACCTGATGCACGCGCAGCACCGGCGCATCGAGATAGTCGAAGCAATCGCGCTGCACGTAGTCCACGATCTGCGCACCCATTCCGCACACTTCCCATCCTTCCTCGACGACCACGGCGCGATTCGTCTTCTTCACTGATGCGATGATCGTCGCGGTGTCGAGCGGGCGCAGCGTGAGCAGATCGATGACCTCCGCACGGATGCCATCCTTCGCGAGCAGATCCGCCGCCTGGTTCGCGACGTTGATCATCTTGCCGTAGGAGATGATCGAGACGTGATCCCCTTCGCGCTTCACCTGCGCCTTGCCGAGCGGAATGGTGTAGTCGCCATCGGGCACTTCACCCTTGACGTTGTAGAGCATCTCACCCTCGAGCACCATCACGGGATTGTCATCGCGGATCGCGCTCTTGAGCAGCCCCTTCGCGTCGTAGGGCGTGCCTGGCGCGACGACCTTGAGCCCCGGAATGTGCGCGAGCCACGACTCCCACGCCTGCGAGTGTTGCGCAGACAGCTGCAGCGCCGCGCCATTCGGCCCGCGGAAGACGATCGGGATGTTGTACTGCCCGCCCGACATCGACAGCATCTTCGCCGCGGCGTTCACGACCTGGTCGAGCGCGAGCAGCGCAAAGTTCCACGTCATGAACTCGATGACTGGCCGAAGCCCGACCATCGCCGCGCCGACGCCGACCCCTGCGAAGCCCAGCTCCGTAATCGGCGTGTCGACCACGCGCATCTCGCCGAACTCCTGCAGCAGCCCCTTGGACACCTTGTACGCGCCCTGATAGACCGCGACCTCTTCGCCCATGAGGAAGACGCGATCGTCGCGCTGCATCTCCTCGCGGAGCGCCTGATTCAGCGCGTCCCGATACGTGATGATCGCCATCAGCGCGCACCCTCGACGGAGCTCGTCGTGCTGTCGCTCGTCGTGTCGACGTAGACGTCCTCCGTGAGCGCCTCGAGCGGCGGCTCCGGACTCTCGTCGGCGAAATTCCACGCATCCTCGACGATCGCGCGGACCTCAGCGTCGATCGCGGCCATCTTGTCATCAGACCACTCGCCGCGCTGCTCCATCTGCGTGCGCAGCACCGTGATCGGATCGCGCTTCATGTACTCGTCCAGTTCCTCCTTGCTGCGATAGGTGCCGCTCACCGCGTCGGACATCGAGTGCCCCATGAAGCGATAGGTGCGCACCTCGAGGAGCGTCGGGGTATTCTCGCCACGCGCGCGAGCCACGGCGCGCGTCACCGCCTCGCGCACGGCGATCACATCCTGTCCGTCTACCACCTCGTTCGGCATGTCGTAGGAGCACGCTCGTTCTGCGATGTCGTTCACACTGGACGCGCGCTCGAGCGCCGTCCCCATCCCGTAGCGATTGTTCTCGACGACATAGACCACCGGCAGCTGCCAGAGCGCCGCCATGTTGAGCGCTTCGTGGAACGCGCCATTGTTCACCGCAGCCTCGCCGAAAAAGCAGAGGCACACCTGATCGCCGCCGCGGTACTTGATCGCGAAGCCGACCCCCGTCGCGATCGGAATGTGTCCCGCAACGATGCCGTGTCCGCCGAGGAAGTTGGTGTTGCGGTCGAAGAGGTGCATCGAGCCCCCTTTCCCCTTCGAGCAGCCATCGATGCGCCCGAACAGCTCCGCCATCACCGCGCGCGGCATGATCCCGCGGGCGAGCGCCTGCCCGTGATCGCGATAGCTCGCGATGACGTAGTCGTCGGGACGTAGCACGGAGATCGCGCCGGCGCCCACCGCTTCCTGTCCGATATAGAGGTGACAGAAGCCGCCGATCTTGCCGAGTGCGTACGCTTCCGCCGCGCGCTCCTCGAAGCGGCGCATGAGAAGCATCTCGCGCAGGAGCGTGAGACGCAGCGCGGAATCGTCGGAGGCGGGTGCGTCGGGCTTTTTCTTCGCCATCGCTGATGTCTCTGGGTTCTCGGGAGCAGCGGGTGCGGGAGTGCGTGCGCGCGCCATCAGACGCCCGCCGCCTGGACCTGCTCCCACGCGTGATAGCTGGAGCGCACGAGCGGCCCCGACTCGACGTGCCGATAGCCCATCTCGCGACCGGCGTCGCGCAGCAGGAGAAACTCTGCCGGGGTATAGTAGCGATCGAGCGGATGGTGCTGCGCGGACGGGCGCAGATACTGGCCGAGCGTGAGGATGTCGACGTCGACGTCGCGCAGTTCGCGCATGGTCTGCAGCACTTCCGGAATCGTCTCGCCCATGCCGAGAATCAGCCCCGTCTTCGTGGGGATGTCGGGGGCGATCCGCTTCGCGACGCGAAAGATCTCCAGCACCCGCTCGTAACGGCCGCCGGGGCGACAGCGCTTGAAGAGGCGCGGCACCGTCTCGGTGTTGTGATTGTAGATCTCGGGCTCGGCCTCGAGCACCGTCCGAATGGATTCTTCGCGCCCCTGGAAGTCGGGGACGAGTACCTCCACCGAGCACCCTGGACTCTGCTTGTGGATCTGCCTGATCGTCTCGGCGAAGATGTAGGCGCCGAAGTCGGGGAGATCGTCGCGGTCGACCGAAGTGATCACGGCGTGCTGCAGGTCGAGCTGGGCGATGGCCGCGCCGACGCGCGCGGGCTCCTCGATGTCGTACTCGGGCGGACGTCCGTGCGCGATCGCGCAATAGGCGCAGTTCCGGGTGCAGACGTCGCCGAGGATCATGAAGGTGGCGGTCCCGTGCTCCCAGCATTCGCCGATGTTCGGGCAGTGCGCCTCGGCGCATACGGAATGCAGACGGAGGTCCTGCATGAGCTGCTGCATGCGGAGATAATTCGGACCGCCGGGGGCCCGTACTTTCAGCCAATCCGGCTTGCGCTCGGGGAGAGCGGGGGTGGAATGCCGCCCCATTATCTGGTACAACGAGTCGAGCATTCGCCTCTGGACGCAAAACGCGGCGCGCGCGGTTGCCGCACGCGATTCGCCCAAGCTATGTGCAGGCCCGCACAAGGGATAGTCGTGCTAACCGATGTAAAAAATATAGCCGGTTACTGAGCTGTCGCGAAGCGTTCGATCGAGAATGGTGTGAGGTCGTGAGGGCTTCGCTCGGCGGCCGCGAGCGCGCCCACCGCCTCGCCGGTGATCGGCGCCAGGAGGATCCCGTTCCGTCCGTGCCCGCACGCGTAGAGCAGGTTGGGGAACTGTGGATCGGGGCCGAGAATTGGCAGACGGTCGGGAGTGATAGGGCGGAGCCCGGCCCAGTGCTTCATCCGCGGCGCGGTGACCGCCGACGGAGCGATGCGCCGAGCGATCTCGTTGAGGGAATCCAGCCCGGCTTGGGTAGTCGAGCTATCGAAGCCGACGTCTTCCATCGTCGCGCCTATGATCGTGCGCCCCACAGTCTCTCCGGCGTTCGATAGCAACCTCGGCACCAGATAGCCGCCGCCACCGTAGATCGCGTGCTGCGCTAGCGCGCCTTCCAGCATGAGAAGCTGGCCGCGTACGGGGCGAACGGGGATAGGGCGGGGGAGACCCTCGAGCTGCGACGCCCAGGCGCCGGTGGCAACGACGACGACGCCGCCCTCCACCACCTCGCTATCGTCAAGGATCACGCGCGGCCGCGCCGACGTGAGATTGAGCGCCCGAATGCCGGATGCCACGAGCGCGAGCGACTGTCGGCCCTGCGCACGGCGCCGCATCGCGATGTAGAGCATCACGTTGTCGACGGAGCCATCGTCGGGATGCAGCAGCGCGCCGGCGACGCTCGCGAGCGCAGGCTCCAGCACGCGAAGCGCCCGCCCTCCAACCCATTGGGAGTGCGGGGGGAGGCACGCGGGCTCGCCTTCGGGCATCAGCTCGAGGATGCCGTTGCGGTCGAGGTAGACGCTGAGCCCCGTCTCCGCCTCGAGCGCGGCGACGTAAGACGGGTACATGTCGCGGCCGGCCAGCGCGAAGCGTCGTACCGCGTCGTTACCCAGCTCGTCACTCTCGGCTCCTGGGGCCAGCATGCCGGCGCCCGCGGGCGAGGCCTCGCCTAGGCGCGGCTCGCCCACCACGAGCACCGACGCGCCGCGTGTGGCCACATCGGTGGCCACGGCGAGCCCGATGAGCCCACCGCCGAGCACGACGACGTCGGCGGTCCTCACTGGGTGCCCGGATGCGAGATCGTCCCAAAGGCGAACAGTGGCTGAAACCCCTCACCCCTGCTGCGCGTATTGTAAGCAGAATCGGAGGGCAACCGCCTCGCAGGGGGGACCAGAGTCATGCTACGCACCGTGTTTGCAGTTGGCCTCATGGCCATTCTTGGGCTCATCGCCCTGAAGTTCATCTTCGGGATTTTCGGCTTTCTCTTCGTCGTGCTCTTCGGGCTGTTCTTCCTCGCTCTCAAGATCGCGGTCGTCGGATTCGTCATCTATCTCGCGATCCGAATGCTGAGCCCCGACACGGCGCGTCGCATCCGCCAGAAGTGGTCGGGAGCCTGATCCGCGACTAGCCTCGCGCGTCGAGCATCGACAGTACGCTCCAGGCGAGCAACGGCACCATCAGCTCGTGGTGCCCGGTGATCTCGTAGCCCTTTCCGCCCTCCACCGTTGGTCGCTGCACGACGTTCACGTGCGGCCGGTAGTGGCGAATCATGTCGAGATCGGCGGCGGTGAATCCGGTCGGCCTTCCCTCGTTGAGATTGCGCGCGATGGTGAGCGCCTTGAGAAAGACCTCGGGAAGCATCACGGCGCTCCCGAGATTGAGCACTACCCCTCCATCGTGCACGGACGGAAGCGACGCCGCAAGGCGACGAAAATCGCGGTGGCTCGTGTCGCCGATCGCGGCGCCGCTGGCCGCGGGATGCTGGTGGATGATCTCCGCACCGATCGCTGCGTGCACGGTGAGCGGCACCTTCAGCTCGTCCGCGCGCGCGAGTAGCGATAGCTCAGGATGAGCGAGCTCCTTTTCGTCGAGCGCGCGCGCGAGCGCTTCGCCCATCCCCCACTGCTTGCGCTGCCCGCGGATGAACGCCTCGTTCATCTCGCGCCCCGTTTCTTCCGCCATCCCGAAGGTCCCATCGCGTAATCCGGCCTGCACGTCTTCGCTCGTGCCGCCCCAGCGCGTGATCTCGTAGTCGTGGATGGCGGCCGCGCCGTTCATCGCGAGATGCGTGATGATCCCGCGGCGCATGAAGTCGATGAGGATCGGCGCGAGCCCCGTCTTCACGATGTGGCCGCCGACCATCACGACGACGCCGCGCCTGCCCGC
>JALYSW010000031.1 GCA_030854615.1 Gemmatimonadota bacterium | reverse complement strand
TGCTCTTCCTCTTCAACCACGTCAAGATCGAATTCTGATGCCGCTTCGGTGACCGTGCCCTCCACTCGCGAGCGACTCCTGTCGCTCGACGTGTTTCGGGGGATCACCGTCGCCGGAATGCTCCTCGTGAACAACCCGGGGAGCTGGGGTGCGATCTACGAGCCGCTCGAGCACGCGCCGTGGTTCGGCTGGACGCCCACCGATCTCATTTTCCCGTTCTTCCTCTTCATCGTCGGCGTGACCACGCACCTCTCGCGCGAAGCTCGTCGCGCGCGCGGAGAAAGCCCCGGTGCGATCATGCGCCAGACCGCGCGCCGCGCGCTGACGATCGTCGGACTCGGTCTGCTGATGACCGGCTTTCCCTATCATCAGTTCTTCCTGCATCTCCCCGGCGGCGCCGTGTTCGACTCCACCACCATTCCGCTCGACGTGTCGCACTGGCGCGTGACCGGCGTCCTGCAGCGCATCGGCGTCTGCTACCTGGCCGGCGCGCTGCTCACGATGCGCACGAGCGTGAAGCAGCAGATCGCGATGATCGCGACGCTCCTCATCGGCTACTGGCTCGCGCTCACGCTGATCCCGGTGCCGGGGCACGGGATGGGCGCGCTCCTCCTCTCCGATCCCGGTGCCTCGCTCGCGGCGTGGCTCGACAGAGCGATCATCGGCCCACGCCACATGTGGATCGGCGGCGGCGGCATCTGGGATCCCGAGGGAATTCTCTCGACGTTCCCGGCAATCGCGACCGGCATGCTCGGCGTGCTCGCGGGCCGGTGGATCTCCGAGCCGCGCCCACTCCAGGAGCGGCTGACCACCCTCTTCGCGGTAGGCTCGCTGGGAATGACCGCGGGACTCGTGTGGGCGTGGTCGTTCCCGCTGGGCAAGAATCTCTGGACGAGCTCCTACGTGCTGTTCACCGCGGGGATGGCGTGCGTCGCGATCGCGACGTGCGCGTGGATGATCGACGGGCACGGATGGCGCGCATGGACGAAGCCCTTTCTCCCCTTCGGCATGAACCCCATCGTGGCATTCGTCGCGTCGGGCGTGCTCTCGCGATTCCTGTATACGCTCGTGAAGGTGCCCAAGGGAGGCGCGCTGGTCTCGGTGCAGAGCGCGTTGTACGAGTCGCTGCTCGTCCCCCTCTTCGCCGACCCGCGCGATGCGAGCCTGCTCTTCGCCCTCATCTATGTCGCGGTGTTCTACGCAGTGCTGCACCTCATGCACCGCCGCGGAATCATCGTCAAAGTCTGAGGGTACGGACGTGAGGCAATTATCCCCCGCAAATATGTGACGGAGCCCCTTCCGATTCGTTGTGAAAGGGTTGACGTGCGCGTCGCGTCTCATGAGTTTCCAGAACACGCAGCATTCTCGCTTCCGCTCTCCTAACATCATGCCGGCGCTGCACTTGTCATCGATTTCCCGCCGTATCCACTCCTCATCGTCTCTACGCAACGCCGTCATCGCGCTGGTATTCACTGCTGTGCTCGCTAGTCCCACCGAAGGAGTCGCGGCCGCCCCTCGCGCGTTCACGGCACCGTCCGTCCGTCAGCCCACCGACGACACCAAGCATCGCCCCCGCCGTCGCGCCCGTCGCGAAACCCGTGCGGTCGCCGCGATTCACTTCGAGACCCCCGCGAGCGCCCTCGAGCTCGTGAGCGATCTGCACCAGCTCATGATGAGCCGCGTACGCAACGGCACGTGGGGCGTCGTCGTGCTCTCCCTCACGCGCAACGACACGCTGTACGCCGTGAACGCCGACGAGCCGCTGCAGCCCGCGTCGAACATGAAGCTGTTCACGACCGCGCTCGCCCTCGACCAGTTCGGCGCCGAGCATCAGTTCAGCACCGACGTGCTCCGCGATGGGTCGCTCGGCGCCGACGGTACGCTGCGCGGCAACCTCATCATCCGCGGCGACGGCGATCCCGCGCTCTCCAAGCGCTTCATTACCGGGGCCGGCGGCGCGATGGACGCGCTTGCGCAGCTCGTCTCGAACGCGGGAGTCAAGCGCGTCACCGGCACGCTCATCGCCGACGCCAGCGCCTTCGACACACAGCGCATCCCCGAGGGATGGCAGACGCGCTACCTGCAGTCCGGCTATGCCGCGCGCATCTCCGCGCTCTCGCTCAACGAGAATCTCGTGATCGTGCGCGTGAAGCCCGTCGGCGGAAAGTCTGGCGCGGTGGTGACCCTCGATCCTGCAACGACGCTCCCCATCGCCTCGACCGTCCGCGTCGTCGCCGGCAGGGGCGCACGCATCTCCGCGCATACGACGGCCGCCGGCGTCATCCAGGTCTCCGGCACGATCGGTCTGCGCGCGGGTGAGCGTTCCTATCAGCTCGTCGTCGAGGATCCGACGGCCTTCTGCGCCGGCGCGTTCCGTCGTGCGCTGCAGGCGCGCGGCATCTCGATCGACGGCACGACGTCGTTCGCTGCCACGCCGCCAGCCGCGGTGAAGATCACCGGGCTCCAGTCGCCGCAGATCGGGCAGATGCTCGACGTCATGAACGGCGAAAGCATCAACCACTATGCCGAGCTGCTCTTCCGCGACGCGGGACGCCACGCGTCACCGACCTCGGTGGGCTCGGTGGAGACCGCGAACGGACTGCTGCAGAGCTTCATGACGACGAAGGTCGGCGCGGCGCCCGGCGCGGTGTTCGCGGCCGACGGCAGCGGGCTCTCGGTGCTCGACAAGATCACCCCGCGCGCGCTCGTGCAGCTGCTCTCGTACGCGAACCGCGCGCCGTGGAAGGACGCCTTCCACACCTCGCTCCCGATTGCGGGGAAGTCGGAGCTTCTGCGCCACCGCATGCGCGCGACTCCCGCGCAGGGAAATCTCCACGCCAAGACGGGGACGACGAACAGCGTCATCTCCCTCGGCGGCTACGTCACCGCGAAGAACGGCGAGATGCTTGCCTTCGCCTTCATCTACAACGGCGTCGACCGCTGGAATGCAAAGTCGACGATCGACGCGATGGGCGCGACGCTGGCTTCGTTCGAGCGCTGAGCACGATCGCCTGACGATCGTTGGTGGCACGACGATCGTGTTGCCGTTCCACCTCCCTCTTCAGATCAGGCAGCCACGAGTGTCGACTGGCCACAGCGCCTCGACCGCGCCCCGTTCCAGCCCACCGCGCACGGCCACGTAGCTGTCGTGCAGGTTGACGGTCGGGTCGCAGTGCCCCGGTACCAGCCAGACCGTCTCGCCGAGCGACGGGAGATCGACGGCCGAGCCACTGCCGCTGGGCTTCAGGACGCCGTGTTCGTCGCCGTAGTTGACCATTTCGAGCTCGCGCCGCCAAACCCGAGGTAACCCAGAGTCGATCGCGTACGCCTTGATGCCGGCATCGACCACCACGTGCGATGCGCTGCGGCTCATCACCTGCGATTTGACGAACAGGGCGTGCTCGAACTGCGGCGCGTGTTCCGCCGGCTCATTGGCGGCGTAATCGCCATCCATGAACAGATAGCTGCCGACCTGCAGCTCGCCGAACACGCCGCTCGCGGCCTCGAAGACGAACGTGCCGGTGCCCCCGCCCGTCACGAGAGAGCACGCGATGCCGGCGGAGGCAATGCTCGCCTGCGCCTCGCGCACCAATGTCGCCGCGCCACGCGATGCGGACTCGCGCTCAGACGCGCCCCGTCGGTGCTGGGCCCCGCCCTGGTAGGCCTGCAACCCCGCGAAGCAGAGCCCTCGTGAAACCACATGATGCGCGAGCGCACCCGCTGCCACCGGCGAAACGCCGCAGCGGCCCTGACCGACGTCGATCTCGACGAACACATTCGGTGCGCTACCGACGACCATGCACGCTTCGGCGAGGCGATCCACGCCGAGGATCGAATCGACCGCGATCGCGAGTTTGATGCGCGCGGCCAGTTCGGCCACGCGCGCCAGCTTCGCTGCGTCGATCACTTCGTTGCTGATGTAGATGTCCGCGATCCCGGCATCGGCAAGCACCTCGGCCTCGCTCACCTTCTGTGCGCAGACGCCGACCGCTCCGGCAGCGATCTGCGCCTTCGCGATTGCCGCGCTCTTGTGCATCTTGGCGTGCGGGCGTAACCGCATACCGCGGGAGCGCGCAAACTCCGCCATCGCCGCGAGGTTGCGCTCCATCGCATCGAGGTCGATGACGAGCGCCGGCGTCGCGACGGTGGAAAGCTGGTCGCCCAGGCGCGCCAGGGTTTGCCGCATTGCGAGCTACCTCTCGATCATCGCGGCTGGATCTCGTTGATCTTGACGCCACGCTTCGCCAGCTCCGAGATGTACTTCTCCGCCGGGATGCACTCATCGGGCGTGTGGACCCCCGTCTCGAGCTCGCCGTTCGCCTGCATCTGCCCCGTGATCGACAGCGAATAGCCCGTCGTCCGCATCATTGCACTGATGCCGCGCGACTCGTCGTAATAGTCGAGCAGCTCCCAGCCGACCTTCTTCTCCTTGCCGCCCTTCGTTCCTTCGACGACGACGCGCAGCGCGACGAGATCGCGCGACTTGGGCTTCGTGAGGCGCGGTCCCATCGCCGCGACGGCCAGGTCCCGCGGCACGACCTTTGTCCCCTTCACATCGATGGGATCGAGCTCCAGCAGCCCCAGCTCGCGAATCGCCTCCATGATGTGCGCGTGTCCCGGATAGCGGAGCGTCTTGTACTCCATCGACGGGATCTTTCCTTCATAGCGCCACGCCATGGTCGACAGCCCGCCCGCGGTATGGAACGCCTCGAGCTCGCCCACCGGCATCGGAAACATCACCGGCTCGAGCTCGGACAGCGCCTTGACCTGCTCGCGCTTCCCATTGCGAACGATCCACGACAACGTCGTGTAATAGTCGAGCACACCTTCGAGCGAGTACACGATCTGGTACTTGAGCGGCCCTTCGGGATGCTGCGGCAGCCCACCGACGAAGATCTTCACCGACTTCACGTCATCGAGCTGCTGGATGCCGTACTGCGCGAGGATGTTCACCATCCCCGGCGCGAGCCCACAATCCGGTACGATGGTGACCTTCGCCTTCCGCGCAGCGGCGTCCAGCTCCTTCTGCTGGAAGACGATCTCGGTGTTGCCGCCGAGGTCGCAGAAGTTCGTTCCCGCCTGCACGGCGAGCCGCGCAAGGTCGAGATTGAAGTAGTACGGGATCGCGCTCATCGTCGCCTTACTCTCGCGCATCACGGCGAGCACCGCCTCACGATCGCGTACATCGAGCGGCGTGGGAATCAGACGCTTGCCGGAATACTCGTGCAGAAAGTTCGGAAGGTGCGAAATGTTCACGTCGGCGAGGCGAACCTCGGTGACATTCGGATTCTGCAGCAGATCATACGCGCATGCGGAGCCCTGCAGCCCCGCACCAAGAACGAGCATTCGCATTCGGAAATCTCCTAAGTGCCGGCGGTCATTGTATACAGACTTGAAAGCTAGCTGATCGGTCAGGTGCACGTTACCCCGGCTGACGGAAAATCGGAGTCAGCACGAGCACGTATTTTGACAGTAAGAGAGGCGCACTGCGCGCCTTCCGCCTCCGGAGACCCGATGACGACAAAGCTCGACGGTCCGATCAGGCGCGAGCTCAAGCTCGGCCGCGAACTCTACACGGTGAGCATGTCTCCCGAGGGCGTGAAGATCGCGCTCAAGGGTCGCAGAAAGGGGCGCGAGATCTCATGGGAGACGCTCCTCAGCGGCGACGCCGAGCTCACGCAGCAGCTCAAGATGTCGGTCGACGCGTACGCCTCGGGCGATCGCGAATGAGCGCCGTGCACGCACAGCGCGCCGAGCCGCCAGACGCGTGGCGCGCGCGGCTCCTGGATACACCGGCGCAGCTCCGCGCGCTGCTCGAGCGAACGCATCGGATAGCGGTGCTCGGCATCAAGACGCCCGAGTCCTGCGCGCCCGCGTACTACGTCCCCGACCACGCGCACCAAGCCGGCTACGAGATCATCCCGGTGCCGGTCTACTATCCGGAGCTGCGCGAGCTGTTCGGGAGCCCCGTGTATCGCACGCTCGCGGAGGTTCCCGGCGATATCGACCTGGTCGACGTCTTTCGGCGACCGCAGGACATCCCGCCGCACGTCGATGACATCCTCGCGAAGCGACCGAAGGCGGTGTGGTTCCAGTCGGGGATCCGGCACGACGCAGTCGCGGAGCAGCTGGCGCGCGCGGGGATTGATGTCGTCCAGGATCGATGTCTGCTGGTGGAGCTACGGCGCATCGGGCGCTGAAAATCGC
Source organism: Gemmatimonadota bacterium (assembly GCA_030854615.1). GTDB lineage: Bacteria > Gemmatimonadota > Gemmatimonadetes > Gemmatimonadales > Gemmatimonadaceae > FEN-1250. The sequence goes on along the minus strand of JALYSW010000031.1, from coordinate 17,383 downwards.
TTGAATTCAAGCGATTTTTCTGGAGCTACAGCGCGTTCGGCGCCCCCACGGAATCCACCAGCACCTCGCCCCGCTTCGGATTCAACGTCCACCGCGAGTTCCGGAAGTAGCGCTGCACATCGGGGTGCCCGAGCGGGAAGATCGTCTCGCCCTTCACCACGTACACGCCACGATCGTTCGTCAACGTTGCGATCCGCAGCCCCGGAAACGTCGACGGCAGTCGCCCGCCCGCGCGCAGCATGACCTTCCCGCGCCGCGGATCGAAGCTCGGCGCCAGCTGTCCGATGAGATCGAGCCCGATCGTCGCCTTCGACGCGCCGTGCAGAACCGCGAAGCGTGTCGGCACGTTCGTGAAGCTGTACGGTCCGAGCGCCACCGTCGGCGTCACCGCATCGACCTCGCCCACGGCCACCGTGCGCGCACCAAAGCGCAGGAGCGCCTTTCGCTTCGCCCACGCGGTGTCGAGCACGAGCCCTTCCGCGCGCGCATCGATCGTCGCCATCACGGTGTCCGCACCGATGAGGAGCCTCACGCGGCCAAGCAGCTGACTGTCGGTCACCGTGTAGTCGACCGTCGCCGAATCGGGGCCGGCGATCCCCGGGCGATTATCGCGCAGGTACTCCGCGCGCATTCGCTCGCCGTACGGCACCGCGCTCGCCGGAAGCGCCGCGAGATGGTTGTACTCGCCGAGCCGCTCGTACACCGGCGCGAGCTCGACCGCGATGCGCGCCGCGTCGCCGCCGAAGTAGCGCGCCTCCTCCATGAGCACCGCACCCACCTTGAGCGCGCCGCGCTGCGCGAGGTAGCGGCCGAGCGCGAGGCGGGCGACGGGATCGCGCGGGGCGCGGCGCACGGCGATGTAGTAGAGCGACTCCGCCGCGAAGATGCGACCCGCGAGCATGAGCGTGTCCGCTCGCGCGACGATGGCCGCATTCGGCAGCGTGCTCCGCACCGCGCGCTGCGCCTCGAGCGGCGATGCGGCGACCGATCCCGCGAGCGCCAGTGCGCCGAGCGCCGCGCGCCACACTGGCATCATTGCGCTACGGCGCGACGCGGTAGAGCGCGCCGTTCTGATCGTCCGAGATGAGCACCGACCCATCCTTGTAGACCTGCACATCGGCGGGACGTCCCCAGCGCGAGCCATCCGCGCGCTGCCACCCGCTCACGAAATCCTCCACTCCCGTCGGAAGCCCGCCGGAGATCTTTACGCGCACGACCTTCGCACCCGTCGGCGTGTCACGATCCCACGAACCGTGAAAGGCGACGAGCAGATCGCCGCGATACTCGGATGGGAGCAGCGTCGCCTTGTCGAGGAAGGTCATGCCGAGCGGCGCGGAGTGCGCCTGCATCTCGAGCGCGGCGGGGACGGTCGTCGAGCAGCGCGCAGCGTCGTTGTACTCCGGATTCGGCACCGGCGCGCCGTGCAGCGAATAGCAGTACGGCCACCCGTAGTCCTTCCCGCTCTCGAGAATGTTGATCTCCTCCGGCGGCAGATCCTGGTGGTCGGGCGGCACGTTGTCGCGCTCGTTCTGCGACACCCACAGCTTCTTCGTCGTCGGATTTACCGCGAGCCCGACGGCATTGCGCAGCCCGCTCGAGAAGACGTGGCCGTTCGAGCCGTCCTCGTTGAAGCGCAGCACGGCCGCGCGCTCGGAATCGCTCTCGACACACAGGTTGCACGACGATCCAACGGACACATACATCGCGCTGTCGTCGCCGAAGACGATCGTGCGCGTGGAATGTCCGCCACCGCCCGGGAGCGAGTTGACCTGCACCGGTGCGGCCGTCGCCTTGCCCTGCGCGTCGAGTGTCACGCGTACGACGCCGTTCGTGTTGGCGATGTAGAGAAAGCCCTTGTGAAAGGCGAGCCCCGACGGACCGTTCAGCCCATCCACCGCCGTGCGTGCGCTATCCGCGACGTTGTCGCCGTTCGCATCCCACACGCGCACCACCTTGTTCGAGCCCGTCACGCTCACGTACACCGCGCCGTCGGGGCCGAGCGCCATCACGCGCGCGCCGGGGATCTTCGCGAAGTAGGCGATGTGCATCCCCCCCGAGACCGTGAGCGGGCTCGGAAATGCGCCGTCGGGTGGCGTGACGCCGCCATCGCCCGACCCGCCGCGCGCGAGTGAGACGGTGGCCAGCCCGAAGACTCCTGCGATCGCCAATACTGATCTCATTACCCGATCCCGTGGTGATAGACTCCCCTCAGCGCATCTTCGCCCTTTGGCATGCTGCTGGCGCGACTCGCGAGTGCTTCTTCCTCTGCCCTGCTGACTTCGAGCTCCACTTCCACTTCCACCGACTCGAGCTGCGCCGCGGGAATCCCGCGCGCGACGAGCCACTGCTCGTACATCGCGATCGGCTCGCGCCGTCCCCACAGTGCGAACAGCTCCGCGTCGAAGGTGCGGCGCGCCTCGTGCTCATCGTGCGTCGCATGGCCGCCCATCCGGAACGTCTCGGCGATCAGCAGCGCGGGACCGTCGCCGCGCCGGCACCGATCGGCGGCAAGTGAGGTGAGCGCGTATCCATCGAGCACGTTGTTGCCGTCGAACACGCCGCCCCAGATTCCGTAGGCCTGCGGCCAGTTCGCGAAGCTCGTGGGCGCGGGCTCGAGGTGATGCTGGGAGAGACGCGTGCCCAGCGCGACCTGGTTGTTTTGAATGACGAAGATCGCCGGGACGCGATTGACCGCGGCGAAGTTGAGCCCCTCATGAAAAACGCCCGCCTTCGTGCTTCCGTCACCAATCCAGGTGATGGCGACGGTGTCGCGCCCCCTGAGGCGCATGGCGAGGGCGATCCCAGCCACCACGGCGGCACAATCTCCCACGATCGATATCGGAGGGAGGATGCCCCGGCTGAAGTCGCCGTAGTGGCCGTCCCGGCCGTGCGAGGGGCTGTCGCCGGTGCCCATGTAGGCGCGGAAGATGTCGGCCGCCGGCATCCCCATCTCGTTGCAAGCGCCAGAGTTACGAATCATCGGCGCGACGATGTCGGCGTTGGGCCCGCGCCTGAGGGCGTGCACAGGGCCGATGGTGGCGGCCTCCTCGCCGGTGCCGAGCCACGCCTTGGAGATGACCCCCTGCATCACGAACCGTTTGAGGGCGATGTCGATGAGTCGAGTGCGGACCAGCCCAGCGTAGATATCGAGGAGCTGGGGCTCCCGCAGCGCATCGATGATCGTCGCACGTTCGGGGTGCTGCGCGATGGTGGCGGCATAACGCTCCTGCTCGGCCCCATCGGGTGTCCAGGCGACGTACTCGGGTGGCTCGAACGCCGCGTGTCGCTTCATGGGGTGAAATCTGACCGCGCGTTGTGACGGGCTGCAATGGGGCGCGAGCTGCGGCATGCGCCGCCGCGGTCACCGCCCGAAAAGCCGATCCAGCACGCCGCTGTTTCCCTTCGCCGGCCCGGCCGCCTCGCCGAGCGCCGCGGCGAATTCGGGCGCCGTCTGATAGCGCTCCGCGGGCTCGCGCTCCATGCTCTTGAGCAGCACCTTCTCGACGCTCGCGGAGAAATTCAGATCGGGGCGCGATGCGCGAATGAGTTGCGGCTCACTGCGCAGTCGCGCGATCATGATCTCCTGCTGCGTGCGGCCGATGAACGGAAGCTTGCCCGTCAGCATCTCGTACGCCATCAGCCCGAGCGAGTAGACATCGGTGCGCGGATCGAGCGGTTTGCCGCGCAGCTGCTCGGGGCTCATGAACTCCGGGGTGCCGAGCACGATGCCGGTGGCCGTGAGCTTCTTGATTTCGTCGCTCACCTGCCGTTCCTTCGCGAGCCCAAAGTCCATTACGATCGCGCGCTCCGTACCGTCGACGTTGCGGCTGATCATGATGTTCTCGGGCTTGAGATCGCGATGCACGATGCCAAGATCGTGCGCGACCTGCAGCCCCGCCGCGATGTCGGCGATGTAGCGGACCGTTTGCTCGAGCGGGAGCTGCTTCGCGCGGTTGGTGACGTCGCACAACAGCTCACCCTGCACGAACGGCATCACGACGTAGACGAGCCCGTTGCTCGTCTCGCCGAGCCTGATGATGTGACAGACGTTCGGATGCACGAGCCGCCCCGCGAGCTCGGCCTCGCGTCGCAGCCGCGCCATCGCGGTGCGGTCGTGGCTCAGCGCGGGCGAGAGAATCTTGATCGCGACCTGTTCCTTTTTTATCACATCGTCGGCGAGGTAGACGAACGACATTCCGCCTTCGCCGATCTTCCGCGTGATCGAGTAGCGCGAGTCGAGCGTCTCGCCGACGAGCTTCGAGTAGTCCGCGGGCTTCCCCGGCGCGGGGCTCTGCGCACCGGAGCGCTGCGAAGTCGCGCGATTCTCGCTGCCGAGCGGCTCGAAGACGCGCGCGTGCGAGGATGGCGGGGGCGGCGCGGAGGGAACGGCGGGCGGCGGCGGAGCCACGGGCGCCGACGGCGGAATGAACGGCCGCGCGTGCGGCGTCGACACCGGCGCGGACGCCATGGTCTCGAGCTTCGTTCCGTCCTTCGGACAGAACCGGGCGTCGTCAGCGTAGATCGACCGACAGCGAGGGCAGCGCGTGCTCATGCCGTAATTACGTACAACTCACGTGCACACGCGATTGCGCCCCTGCGCCTTCGCCCTGTAGAGCGCCTCGTCCGCGAGCGCGATCAGCTCCTCCGGCGCCTGCACCTGCGTCGACAGCACGGTGGCGACGCCGATGCTCACCGTCACCGCCGGCGCCGGCACCAGCCCTTCTCCCGGCTGCTCCGTCACGCGCGTCCGGATGCGCTCCGCCACCTTCACCGCACCGTCCTCCCCCGTCTCGGGGAGGATGACGACGAACTCCTCGCCGCCGTAGCGCGCGACGACGTCCACCGAGCGCGCCTCGCGCTGCAGCACGCGCGCGACTCCGCGCAGCGCCTCATCCCCCGCGAGATGCCCGAAGCTGTCGTTCACCGCCTTGAAGTGGTCGAGGTCGACCATCAACACCGACAGTGTGAGCGAGTATCGCCGCGCACGATCGAGCTCGGACTCGAGCCGGTCCGTGAGCGCGCGCCGATTCAGTGTGAGGGTGAGCGAATCGGTGAGCGCCAGCACCTCGAGGCGCTCGTTGTCCGCGCGCGTACTCTCCATCGCCTGCGCGCGCTGGATCGCGCTCACTGCCGCCTTCACCACATCGTCCGCGAAGTCGACGTCCGACACCTTGAGAGACGGCTCCCCGTCGAGCGTTCGCAGGAACACCACCCCGGCTTCCAGCCCATCGATGCGGAAGGGCAGCGCGATCACCGAGCGCACCTTCACCTCGTTGCGCGAGATCGCCCATTCGTTGCGCACCTCGGCGTACAACGGACTCGTCGTCACGTCGCTCACGAGCACGGGCTCCGAGGTGTTGAGCGCCTCGCGAATCTCCGGATAGCGCTTCAGCTCGATCTCGAGGTGTCGCAGCCCCGGCGTCTCGTACGCAGCGGCGACGATGCCCAGGGCATCGCCCGGCCGCGCGAGGATCAGCGAGCAGTGCGAGATGTCGAGCGCGTGCGCGACGCGGCGCACGAGGATGTGATAGAGCTCCTCGGACGAGAAATCGCCGTGCACCTCCTGCAGGATGTCGACGAGCTGGCGACGCTTCTCCGCCTCGGTTCGCACCTGCGCGAGCTCGACCTCCGTGGATTGCAGCGCGTGGCGCGCGTGGAGGATCTCGCGCCGCACGCGGAGCTGCATTCGCACACGTGCGAGCAGCTCGCGCACGTGAAATGGCTTGCTGAGAAAATCCGTTGCGCCGAACTTGAGCACCTGCATCGACATCTCGTCGGGCGCCTGCGGCGACATCACGAGCACCGGCATGTCGCGCCACTGCTCCTCGCCGCGCATGCGCTCGAGCAGCTGGTAGCCGTCGGCGGTCTGGGCGCCCACGTCGATCATGAGCAGATCCGGCGACGTCACCTTGAGATGATCCATCACGCCGCGCCCGCCCGGCGCGACCGCGACATCGTATCCCTGGTCGCGGAGGAGCCATGTGAGCGTGCGCGAGAGCACGAAGTCCTCGTCCGCGATGAGGATGCGCGCTCTATCCATTATCGAGCACGCTCCGCAGCCCGTCGTATTCGATGTTGCCGCCGCTGAGCACCGCGACGGTCTTCCCGCGCGGTTCGACGCGCCCGCTCTGCAGCGCTGCAATCGTGATGGCGCCGCTCGGCTCCGCCACGATCTTGAGACGGTCGAGCAGATAGCGCATCGCCGGCGCGAGCGCGGCGTCATCGACGGTGACCACCTCGTCGATATACGCGGCGTGGTGCGCGAAGGGGATTGTGCCGATCTGCGTCGCGAGCAGGCCATCCGCCATTCCGCCCGTGTGCTCGAGGCGCACCGGCTTTCCAATTTCCCGCGCGCGCGAGAGCTTCGGCGCGTTCGCGGGCTCGACACCGATCACGCGGGCGTTCGGCGCAAGGAGCTTCACCGCCGTGGCGACGCCCGCGCTCAACCCACCACCGCCCACCGGCACGAGCACCGTACCGACATCGGGAAGATCCTCGACGATCTCGAGCCCCGCGGTGCCCTGCCCCGCGATGATGCGCGCGTCGTCGTACGGCGGCACGAGCACGCTGCCGGTCTCCTTCGCGAGCTCCTCTGCGCGCTCCATGCGATGCGCCGTCGTCGTCCCTGCGAGCTCGACCTTGCCGCCAAGCCGCTCGACGCCCGCGCGCTTGACGGCGGTGACGGTGGTTGGCATCACGAGCGTCGCATGGACGCCGAAGATACGCGCGGCGAAGGCCACCGCCTGCGCATGATTCCCCGACGACGGCGCGATGACGCCGCGCTCGCGCGTCGCGGCCGAGAGCCCCGCGAGAAAGACGTACGCGCCGCGGAACTTGAAGGCGCCACCGCGCTGGAGCATCTCCGGCTTCACGAAGATGGCGCCGCCGCCGAGCTGCTCACTCAGCTCGTCGGCGGGGAGCAGCGGCGTGCGAACCGCCACGCCGCGCAGGAGTCGCGCTGCCGCCCGGATCTCATCGAGCGAGACCAGGGTGATCGTGTCCGTCGGCGCGGACGAAGCCGCGGTAGCGGACGCCGGCATCGAGTCTAGCCTTCCTCTTCTTCGTCGGGCGACACCATCACCGGCTCGTCGAGCCCTTCCTCGCCCTCCTCTCCATCCTCGATCACCACGCGCGCGACATCGCACACGATGTCTCCCTCGTCGAGATGCACGAGCTTGACACCCTGCGTATTGCGTCCGCTCACGCGAATTCCCTTCACGGGCATCCGGATCACGATTCCCTGCTTGGTGATGAGCATCAACTCGTCGTCGGGGAGAACTTCCTTGAGCGCGACCACTTCACCGGTCTTCTCGGTGCGGTTGAGCGTGAGAATACCCTTCCCGCCGCGTTTTTGCACGCGGTATTCCTCGATCGGCGAACACTTGCCCATCCCCTTCGCCGTCACGACGAGGAGCGTCGCGTCGCGCTTGATCACGACCATCCCCTTCACCTCGTCCCCTTTCGAGAGCGCAACGCCCTTCACGCCGGTCGTGTCGCGCCCCATCTCGCGGACGTCCCCCTCGTGGAAGCGGATCGAGAGCCCGTACTTCGTCGCCAGCACGATATCGTTGTTGCCCTCGGTGACCTGTACGTCGATCAGCTGATCGCCGCTTTCGATCTTGATCGCCTTGATGCCGGTCGAGCGCGGATTGCCGTACTCCGTGAGCGCCGACTTCTTGACCGTGCCGAGCTGCGTGACGAAGAGCAGGAACTGCTTGTCGCTGAACTCGCGCACCGGCACCATCGCCCGAATGGTCGTGTCGACGGTGACGTTGATCAGGTTCACGACGGGCTTCCCCTTGGCCGCACGCCCCGCGAGCGGGATCTCGTGCACCTTCAGCCAGAAGCAGCGCCCATCGCTCGTGAAGAACAGTATGTAATCATGTGTGGACGCAATGAACAGGTGTTCGACGAAATCTTCATCCTTGAGCCCCTGTCCATTCAGCCCACGCCCGCCGCGGCGCTGCTTCTTGTACGTCGACACCGATGTGCGCTTGATGTACCCCGAGTGCGACACGGTCACGACCATGTCCTCCTCGGCGATCAGATCCTCGATCGTGAATTCACCCTCGTCGCTCGTGATCTCCGTGCGGCGATCATCGCCGTACTTGGCGGAGAGCGCCTGCAGCTCCTCCGTCATGATCTGCATCCGGCGCTCGCGCGACCCGAGGATCGCGCGCAGCTCCTTGATCTCGGCGCGCACTTCCGCGAGCTCCGCCTCCAGCTTCTCGATCTCGAGGCCGGTGAGCTTCGCGAGACGCATGTTGAGGATTGCCTCGGCCTGTCGCTCCGAGAGCTTGAAGCGCGCCTGTAGCTGCGTGCTCGCCGTCGGCGTATCGTCCGCAGCGCGAATGAGCTTGATCACCTCGTCGATGTTGTCGACGGCGATCTTGAGCCCCTCGAGAATGTGCTCGCGGTCCAGCGCCTTGTTCAGATCGAACTGCGTACGACGGACGACGACCTCGTGCCGATGCGCGATGTAGTGCTCGAGAAGCTCCTTGAGCGGCATCACCTTCGGCACGAGCTGACCGGTGTTGACGTCGGGCACCAGGGCGAGGTTGATGACGCCGAACGTCGACTGCATGGTGGTGTGCTTGTACAGCTGGTTCAGCACCACACGCGGAATCGCATCGCGCTTCAGCTCGATCACGATGCGCATGCCGTCGCGGTCCGACTCGTCGCGCAGCGCGCTGATCCCCTCGAGCTTCGCTTCCTTCGTGAGCTCGGCGATTTGCTTGACGAGGCTCGCCTTGTTCACCTGGTACGGAATCTCCGTAACGACGATCTGCGACTTGTTCGACGACTCCTTCTCTTCGATCACCGCACGCGCGCGCATGACGATCCGCCCGCGCCCCGTTTCCTGATAATTGAAGATTCCTTCGCGGCCGTAGATGTAGCCGCCCGTCGGGAAATCGGGACCCTTGATCAGCTTCCGGATGTCCGCCGTCGTCGCGTCGGGTTTGGCGATCAGGTGCACGACCGCGGCGATGACCTCGCGCAAATTGTGCGGCGGCATGTTCGTCGCCATTCCGACCGCGATCCCCGACGACCCGTTGACGACGAGATTCGGAATTCCCGACGGCAGCACGCTCGGCTCTACGAGGCGGTCGTCGTAGTTCGCGACGTAGTTGACCGTCTCCTTGTCGATGTCCGCCAACAGCTCCATCGCGATCGGCATCAGCTTCGCTTCGGTGTACCGATACGCGGCGGCGGGATCGCCATCGACCGATCCGAAATTTCCCTGTCCATCGATGAGCGGATAGCGCAGAGAGAAGTCCTGCACCATTCGCACGAGCGCGTCGTAGACGCTCGAGTCACCGTGCGGATGGTATTTGCCGAGCACATCGCCGACGACCGTCGCGGCCTTCTTGAACGGACGCCCCGGGACGAGCCCGAGCTCGTTCATCGCGTAGAGCACGCGGCGGTGCACCGGCTTGAGCCCATCGCGTACGTCAGGGAGCGCGCGCGAGACTATGACGCTCATCGAATAGTTGATGAACGACTCTTTCACCTCGGCATCGATGAGGCGCGAGACGATGCGTTCCCGGTTGTTCGGAGCGGTCATGAGGCGGGGGTTTCTGGAGGGGAATCCGGCGTGCGGACGGCAACGGAAATATACACCGCCGAGGCGATGTCAGCAACCCGTCGCGCATCCCATAATTCATTTAGCCGCAACAACTTACGACTACAGCTCAGGCTGGCGTGTCCTCGCTGGCGACGGGGCCCTCGTCGACCTCCTCGACCTCTTCCGATTCGCGCGCCGCGCGCTTCGCATTTTCCCATGCGATCGTCTCGCGCTCCGCGCGCAACCGCTCGTACCACTCGCGCGTGATCTCACCGGCGAGCTCGCGATTGCCGAGTCCGAACGAGAGCGCAAAAGCGAGTGCGAGCGCGCCAAACACTATGGCGAACGCCGTCGTCACGATCTCGGTGGCGATCCCCAGCTCTTGCAACGCCATGAAGATCGCGAGGATGATGACCCCTGCCCGCCCCACGCGCGCGAGCGTCGGGCCGCCGTGGATGCTCCCCGCCGACGCCATCAGCAGCCCATCCACGAACTCGCCGAGCACGATGCCGACGAGAATGATCACGAGCGCGGCGATCACACTCGGGATGTAGCTCACGAGTTCGGAGAACACGTTCGTCAGCGACGACAGTCCGAGCGCGTTCGCGGCGACGAGGATCACGACGAACATCACGAACCAGAAGGCGATGTTGCCGACGAGCCGCGACGGCGTGCGCCGCCACCCCGTGCGCTCGACGGCATCGAGCACGCCGCCGCGCTTCAGCCACCGGTTGATGCCGAGCTTGTTCAACCCGCGATCGATCGCACGCTCGATGAGCTTCGCCAGCAGATAACCGGCGAAGAGGATGACGAGCGCGCCGAGCAGTGCGGGGATGTAGAGCGCGAGTTGATCGAAGCTGCCCTGCAGACGGTCCAGAAATTCCACAGCGTGCTCCCGGCGATGCGCCGGTTAAGGATGGTCCCGCGTGGCGAACATCAGCCGCGCCGGCGCGAAGCTGCGTTTGTGCCCGCCCGTGCCGAGCTGCCCGTTTCCGTTCGCCCCCCAACAATACACAGTGTGATCCGCGGAAAGTGCGCAGCTGTGTGCGGTGCCGGATGCGAGCGCGACGAACTTCGTCGTTCCTGCGATCGGTGCAGGGACGGTCGCATCGGCGGCGCGCCCAGCGAGCTGGCCGTCGTCGTCGGCGCCCCAACACTCCACCACGCCACCCTTCGTGAGCGCGCACGTGAACTCGCGCCCTGCGGAAACCGCGACGTAGCGTGCATCGCCCATCACCGCCGTTGGACCGAGCGCCTCGCGAAAGCCGCTGCCGAGCTGTCCGTGATCGTTGGTGCCCCAGCAATAGAGCACGCCGCCGGTCGTGATTGCGCAGCTGTGATTCACGCCGGTCGCGACAGCGGTGAAGCGAAGCGAATCGGCGGGCTGGCGCAGCGGAAGCGCACACATCGCCGGACCGTCATCGCTCTGGCACGCGTCGCCGGCCTCGACGCCGATCGCGCCGCCGTTGTCGAGCCCCCAGCAGTAGAGCTTCCCCTCGGTGGTGATCCCGCAGCTGTCGTGCGGCCCCGCGCTCACGAACGACCAGGTGAGCTGCGGCGCGACCTGCATCGCCGGCGAGTATTTGCTGAACACACTGAGCCCCAGCTCGCCGTGCAGATTCTCCCCCCAGCACCACAGCTTCCCATCGGACGTGATCGCGCAGCTGTGATTCTCCCCCGCCGAGATCTTCGCGAACGCGGGCGCATTCTGTACGCGGTACGGCTCGGGGATCGTGCCGAGTGTGTCGCTGCCGAGCTGCCCCGCGACGCTCGAGCCCCAGCAGTACGCCACGCCATCAGTAGTGAGCCCGCAGCTGTGCGAGCCGCCCGTGACGACGGCCTTCCACTTGAGCCCCGCGCCGACAGCGACCGGGAGCGGCCGCTCCGTAGTGCTGCTGTCGCCGAGCTGTCCCAGCTCGTTGCGCCCCCAGCAGAACAGCTCCGCACTCTCGGCCACGCCGCACGAGTAACCGCTTCCCGCGTCGACCATGCTGAACGAGGGCGAGGCAGTCATCGGCGGGAGCGGCTCCTCCGGCGGCGCCTCGCGCACCGGCGCCTTCTGCTCGACGACGGGCGCGGCGACTGGCTTCGTCTTGGGCGTCGCGTCCGTCGAGCACGCGAGCACGAGCGGCAGGATGGCGAACAGCGTCCATCGCATCACGGGGACCCAGCGGTTGAAGAAATCAGTTTCGCGTTCCCTTCTTCACATCGAATATGGCGCTCCGCTTGCACTGCGGACAGATGAGCCACTCGCGCCGCCGCGCGTAGCCGAGCCCGAAGGAGCCGCCGCCGATGGGCCGCGTGGTGAGCACGACGTCGCAGCGCGGACAGGCGGGGGCGTCGCCCGCGAGGATCGCCGCACGGATGCGCTGCTGCTCCTCGGGCGTGTACTGCGCGTGGTCAGTCATCGCGTAGACGGATCACGATCTTCCCGAACTGATCGCCCTCCGACAGACGCTCGTACGCCGCGCGCGCATCGTCGAGCGCGAACACCGCATCGATGGGCGGAAGGAGCGCGCCGTCGCCGAGCGCGCGCACGATCGCATCGAGCTCGCGATCGTTTCCCATCGTCGACCCCATGATCGTCCACTGATGCCAGAACAGCTTGCGCACATCCGTCTCGACCATGGGACCCGACGTCGCGCCGCAGGTGACGAGACGCCCGCCGCGGCCGAGCACGCGAAGCGAGCGCTCCCACGTCGCTTCGCCCACATCGTCGAGCACGACGTGCACGCCGCGTCTCCCGTTCCGCTCGCGGACCTCGCGGACGATATCGCCGGTGCGATGGTTGAAGGTCTCGTCAGCCCCCAATTCCCGCGCGCGCGCGAGCTTCGCATCGTTCCCCGATGTCACCCAGACGCGTGCGCCGATGCGCTTCGCGATCTGGAGCGCGGCGATCGCGACGCCGCCGCCGATCCCCCAGATGAGCATCGTTTCGCCGGGCTGCAGCTGCGCGCGCGTGACGACGAGGCGCCAGGCGGTGAGCGTCGCGAGGGTGAAGGCCGAGGCCTGCTCCCACGAGATCCCCGCGGGGATGCGCCGGAGATTCGCCGCGTCGATGACGAAGTACTCGGCGGCGGTGCCCGGGAGATGCTCGCCCAGCATCTTGTAGTGCTCGCAGAGGGACTGCTCACCGGCTTTGCAGAAGTCGCAGCTGCGATCGCTAATGCCGGGGTTGATCATCACGCGGTCGCCCACGGCGATGTCGGTGACGGAACCGCCGGTCGTGTCGACGACGCCGGCGCCATCCGCGCATGCGACCCAGTTGGGGTGAGGCGTCATGCCGGGGAGGCCGGCCAGGACGAAAAGGTCGAGATGATTGAGCGCGACCGCGTGTATGCGTACGCGCACGCTCGTTGACGAGGTCAGCGCTGGAATCGGAAGATCGGCAACGACTTGCAATTGCTCCAGCCCGCCGTGGGCGGAGACCGTGAGCGCTCGCACGCGAAGGGGCTCCCGTTATATTTGGTGTCGAATGCTAAGAGGCGGCGGCGCGGCGAGCAACGCGATGATCGCGTGAGCAGCCGTGAGTTTTCGACACTCCAATGAAGGCGGAATGATCTCGATCAAGGTGCCTCCGCTCGGCGAGTCGATCGTGGAAGCGACGATCGCGCGGTGGCTGAAGAAGGAGGGCGACGCGGTCGCCCAGAACGAATCGCTGGTGGAGCTCGAGACCGACAAGATCACGGTCGAGGTGCCGGCGTTCAAAGCGGGCGTGCTCACGAAGCAGTTGAAGAAGGAAGGGGACGTCGTACAGGTGGGGGAGGAGATCGGTGCGATCGAGGAGGGCGCGACGGCGGCGGCCGTTGCGGCTGCGCCGGTTGCGACGGCTTCCGCTCCGGCGAAGGCGGCTGATGCACCGGCGACCACTGCACCAGCGGCGACGCCTGTGAAAACGGAGGCAACGGCGCCGGAGTCCGAACCGCAGTCCGCCACACCGTCGGCCCCCGCGAAGACATCGCCGGCGGTGCGGCGCATCGCGGCCAATGAGGGGATCGATCCCGCCAAGGTCGCCGCGAGTGGACCCGGCGGACGCGTGACGAAGGGCGACATGCTCGCCGCTGCAGCAGCACCGAAGAGCACTGCGGTGACTGCTCCTTCAGCCGCGCCGGCGGCAGCATCGCGTGCACCGTCGCCCGCCGCGAGTGCACCAGCGTCACAGAACGGACGCGAGACGCGCGAGCGCATGACGACCCGTCGCCGCCGCATCGCCGAGCACCTGCTCGAGTCGCAGCATGCGACGGCGCATCTGACGACGTTCAACGAGGTCGACATGTCGGCCGTCTCCGCGGTGCGCGATCGTCTGCGGGAACGCATCGAGAAGGAGCACGGCGTCAAGCTCACGTACATGCCCTTCTTCGCGAAGGCCGCAGCGCTCGCGCTCAAGGCGTATCCCACGGTCAACGCGCAGATCGACGGCGACTCCGTCGTCTACAAGCACTACGTGAATCTCGGCATCGCCGTTGCGGCGGAGAACGGGCTCGTGGTGCCGGTGGTGAAGGACGCCGACCGGATGTCGATGCTCGACTTCAGCCGCGCGCTCACGGCGGTGGCGAAGCGCGCGCGCGATGGCTCGCTCACGATGGATGATCTCACCGGCGGCAGCTTCACGATCACGAATGGCGGCGTCTTCGGCTCGCTGGTATCGACGCCGATTCTGAACTATCCGCAGGTCGCGATTCTGGGGCTGCACAAGATCCAAGACCGTCCTGTCGCGATCGACAAGCAGGTCGAGATCCGGCCGATGATGTACGTCGCGCTCTCGTACGATCACCGGCTCGTCGAAGGACAGCAGGCGGTGCTCTTCCTCGTGCGGATCAAGGAGCTGATCGAGGATCCGGCGTCGATGCTCGTCGAGTGAGCACCAGCGGCGTGCGACTGTCATGACTGACACACTGGAACCGGACGTTCTGATCATCGGCGGCGGCCCGGGCGGTTACGTTGCCGCTATCCGCGCCGCGCAGCTGGGCTTGTCGACCGTGTGCGTGGAGCGTGACGCGACGCTCGGCGGCACGTGCGTAAACGTTGGCTGCATCCCGAGCAAGGCGTTGCTCGAGAGCTCGCATCACTACGAGTTCGCGCGCGAGCGCGCGGCGACGCACGGTGTGATGGTCGGGGACGTCGGACTCGACCTCGACGTGATGCAGAAGCGGAAGACGGCGGTGGTGGCGCAGAACACGCGCGGGATCGAGTTCCTGTTCAAGAAGAACAAGATCACGTGGGCGAAGGGGAGTGCGACGCTAAAGGCGGGGAATGTGGTCGAGGTACGGGGGGCGCCCCCCGAAAACAATATCGTCGTCTACAAACCCAAATCCGTCATCATCGCAACGGGCTCCGTACCGATCGCCCTCCCCTTCCTCCCCTTCGACGAGGATCGCGTCCTCTCCAACATCGGCGCGCTCACCCTCACCAATGTTCCGAACCGTCTGATCGTCATCGGCGGCGGCGTCATTGGCGTCGAGCTCGGATCCGTGTGGCGCCGGCTCGGGGCGAAAGTCACGGTCATCGAGCTCCTGCCGTCGATCCTCGCCGGCTACGATGGCGAGCTCGCGCGCGAGGCCGAGAAGACGTTCAGGAAACAAGGACTCGACATCCGTACCAGCACGAAAGTCACCGGTGCGCGCCGCGACGGCGATCGCATGCTCGTCGACATCGAGAAGGACGGCGCGAAGGAGACGCTCGAGGCCGATCGCGTACTCGTCTCCGTCGGCCGCAAGCCATCGCTTTCCGGCATCGATGCCAAGGCGCTCGGCCTCGCGCTCGGCGCTCGTGGCGAGATCACCGTCGACAGCCAGATGCGCACGAATCTTCCCGGTGTCTACGCGATCGGCGACGCAGTGGGCGGGCAGCTCCTCGCGCACAAGGCGGAGGATGAAGGAATCGTCGCGGTGGAGGTCATCGCGGGGCAGAAGTCGCACATGCACTACGGCGCGATGCCCGCGATTGTCTACACGACCCCCGAAGTCGCATCGGTCGGCCTCACCGAGGAGCAGGTGAAAGCGAGCGGGCGCGCGTACGCGCTTGGTTCTTTCCCGTACTCGGCCAACGGGCGCGCGCGCACGGCGGGCGATGCGACCGGCTTCGTGAAGCTGATCGCGGATGCCGAGACCGACCAGCTGCTCGGCGCACACATCATCGGACCGACGGCGTCGGAGTTGCTCGCGGAGCTCACGCTGACGATGGAGTTCGGCGGCTCGAGCGAGGACATTGCGCTCACGATCCACCCGCACCCCACACTGAGCGAGACGACGCGTGAAGCGGCGCTCGCGGTGCTCGGACGCGCGATTCACTTCTGACACACGCGCGGAGATGAGCGACCGGCGCACCATCGTCGCCGTTTCCGCTGAGCTCCTGCCGCAGGCGACGCTCGTCATCGAGCGGGTGCTGCGCGACACCCCGTATCTCGATGGGGCACTCGATGCGCTTCGCTCCGCAGTGGCGTCACCGGGCGCCGATGCACGAGCGACGGGGACGATGCTCGAAGGTCGACTCGAGAGCGTGATCGTGTTCGGATTCTTCGGAGGCGCGGACGGCGCCGGACGAGTGCAGCTGACCGTGACCGACGCCGACGCCCGACGCATGCGCCTGGGATGGCTGCTCGTCGAAGATGCGGTCTCGTATCTGGGGATCAAGGGTGCGCGGTTCGTGTTGGCGGAGCTGCCGGATGACCCGCGTGCGCTGCCTGGGGCGCGCGACTTTCTCGAGTCGATGTCGTTCCGCGAGGAGAGCCGCGTCGAGGATTTCTATCGCGACGGCGTCGCGCAGCTCTTCATGCGTCGAGAGATCAGCGGGCGGTAGCAGATGCGAAGCGGGGAGGACCACTCGGTCCTCCCCGCTCTTCCAACATGCTGTTGCTCGCGCGCGTTACCGCGGCGGCGTCTTGTGCGTGGCTGGCACTCCCATGCGCGTGCTGTCGATCGGCGACACGTTCATCGCGGAATCAGCGTGCGTGCGCGGCGCGCGGGTGGAATCACTGATGGTCGTCTTGTTCTTCGTGACGACACTGCCATTGGCCGTATCGACCTTCGTTGAATCCGTGCGAATGTGCGTCATCGTGTGCGTCGTGTCCTGCGGAACTTTGGTCGTTCCCTGGGCGTGCAGTGCGGCCGGTGCGGCGATGACGGCGGCGGCGGCGATGATTTTCATGAACATGCGTACTTCCCCCTGCTTATCGGTTCATTCATTAGGCAACTCCGCGCCGAAGAACGTGCACGAAGAACTCATTGGGCACTATTGCAATGCACGAGCCCAAACGGACGAATTCATTGCGGGATGTTACGGGAAATCAGAATGCCGGAGTCGCTCTGTGAGGGCGACGACACCCGGTGTGTGAGCAGTCTTACAATCGGCTTCACGCAGGGCGAAAAAAAACTGCCGGTCTCAGTTGAGAGACCGGCAGCTCGTGCAAACCGCTGTTGCGGTTTTATCGTACGTGCAGGACCGTCGCGCCAACGGCGACTCCGATCGCGAGGGCACCAGCAGCCGCGGCGATCGCGACAGCAGGCGTCAACGAGAAGGAGCGGTTGTACCACGGCTCGGCTACGGCCGGGGCGGCAGTGGGAAGCGCTTCCATGATCCGCTCGTAGAGATGCGCGGGCGTCGTCATCTGACGGCGAACCTGCACTTCACGGTCGAGGCGCAGCCAGAAATCCACATCGCGCGACGCATCGCTCTGACGCACGGCGCTCTCCGAGAGCTCGCCGTCCAGCCAGGAATGGATCGCCGTGGGCGTCTGCTGGCCCGTGAGCGGCACTTCACGATCGGTGATCGGACGAACCGGCGCGTCTCCCTTGGGAGCCGACGGATTCCGATACTCTC
>JALYSW010000011.1 GCA_030854615.1 Gemmatimonadota bacterium | reverse complement strand
TACCGCGGCCTTCCTCGCCTCCGTGTGCCCAGGCATCCTCCACATGCCTTCGCTCGCTTGACTACATAGTTCGTAGCAAGCAGAGCATTCCTACAACTTGATACCTTGCAATCACTATCGATCTCGTCGCCTACGACGCAGAAGTCATCCGCGCCGCACTCTCCGAGCTCGATGAGAATTCATATCCCACGATCTACTCATCCATGATCATTTTTCAAATAGCGCCGCCAATCATTTCCGCATCACGGAAAAGTTCGCGGGATAGCCTCACATTTTAATGCCCTCCAGGCTCCTTGTCAACGAGTGTAAATCCTTTCGCTCGCGTGACAAGACCCCGGAGGGACGCGAATCATAAACCGCACCCCGCTCCGCTTCAAGGGGAACCGCTCCTCGTCCCGGTTAGCTTTCCCGCCATGACTCGCACCATGCTCCACCCCACCACCGTCGCGCACAACCCCTACACCGCACCCCGCGCCACCGTCTCCGCGCGCGGCGCCGAACGATGGGACGCCGGTCACCCCTGGATCTACCGCAGCGATCTCATCGACCCGCCCGATGTTCCCGCCGGCGCCATCGTCGTCACCGACCGCGGCTCCCGAAAGCTCGGCGTCGCCCTCTACAGCCCGAAATCCGAGATCGCCCTTCGCCTCCTCGATCGCGATGCATCCGCCTCGCTCGATGCCGCGTGGTGGCGCGACCGTCTTGGCCGCGCGCTCGCGCGTCGCGCATCTCTCGAGCCGCACACCAACGCCTATCGCGTCGTGCACGGCGAAGCCGACGGACTCCCCTCGCTCATCGTCGACCGCTACGATCGATGGCTCGTCGTCCAGCTGCTGAGCGCGGGGCTCGAAGCGTTCCGCGCGCCGATCGTCGACGCGTTGGTCGATCTGCTCGCCCCCGATGGAATCCTCGCGCGCAACGACACCGCCGTCCGCACCAAAGAAGGACTCGGTCGCGCCACCGAGATTCTCCACGGCGATGTTCCACGCGAGATCGAGGTGCGCGAGCACGGCATCCTCTATCTCGCCGCCCCGTGGGACGGGCAGAAGACCGGCGCCTTCCTCGACCAGCGCGAGAATCGCGTCCTCGCCGGTTCGGTCGCTCGCGGACGCGCGCTCGACTGCTTCGCGTATCACGGCTCCTTCGCGCTGCACCTCGCGCGCAACGCGAGCGACGTCACCGCTCTCGACTCGTCGGGCCCCGCACTCGCGCGCGCGCGCGAAAACGCATCGCGCAACGGCTTCACCAACATCCAGACGGTTCAGACCGACGCCTTCGAGTTCCTGCGCGCCGAAGCGCACGCAGGCGCGCACTACGACACGATCGTCCTCGATCCTCCGGCCTTCGCGAAGACGCGCCACTCGCTCGACTCCGCGATCCGCGGCTACAAGGAGATCAACCTCCGCGCCATGCAACTGCTCTCCCCCGGCGGGATGCTCTTCACCGCGAGCTGCAGCTTCCATCTCTCCGCCTCACTCTTCCGCGACATGCTCCGCGACGCCGCCGCCGACAGCGGCCGCCGAATCGCACTCCGCGAATTCCGCGGCCAGCCACTCGATCATCCAGAAGTGCTCACGATCCCGGAGAGCGGCTACATCAAGGGCGCGCTGCTGGAAGCGTTGGACTAGCTGGTTCGGGAGAACACAACGTCAACAAATTGATGGAACGATTGAACGGATGAGAAGCCCGGATGAAAACGGAAAACCGCAAACTCGAGTATCCGTTTCATCCGTCTCAATCCGTTTCATCGTCTCATCAAATCGGTTGATCTTACTAGTCCCTCTCGGGACTAGCGCTCAGCTCTTCTGGTCCACCGGGCAGTAGTACGTCGACCGGCCCGCCTGTACGATGCGCTTGATCGTTGCGCCGCATCGCGGGCACTTCTCCCCCTCGCGGTCGTAGACGTTCCACCTCGAGCCGTCGTGCTTCGCCCAGTATCGGCCCGCCGGGGCATCCGAGAGCACCTCGCGGATCGCCGCCACCAGCTTGTCGCGCCGGTGTGCACTCAGCGACGCCGCCTTCGCCTTCGGACTGATCTTCGCCACCCACAGCGCCTCGGCCGCGTAAATATTTCCGATCCCCGCCACCATCTTCTGATCGAGCAGCGCCGGCTTGATCGCGCCGCTTCGCCGCTTGAGCGCCACGCCGAGCGTGGTCGCGTTGAACGCCGGATCCGATGGCTCCGGACCGATGTCCAGCGCTCCCTCGCCCCTGTCGAACAGCTCCACCGTCGACAGCGCGCGCATGTCCGTCAGCGACACGCGCGTTCCATCCGCGAGCTCGAGCTGCGCGCGCGTGAACCGCGGCTCCTCGTCGCTCACCTTTCCTATATCCCAGTCGCCATTCATGCGAAAGTGAATCGCGATCGTGCGGCCGTCGTCGAGATGCACGAGCTGGTGCTTGCCGCGCCGCTCCACCGTCTCGATGCGATGCCCCTTGAGCCCACGCAGGCGCCCAGCCGTGATACGCTTTGCGAGCGATGGATGCAGCAGCCGCAGTCGCGCAATCGTCTTCCCCTCGGCGGCCGTCGCGAGCTCCTTCCGCGCGGCCTCGACTTCCGGTAGCTCGGGCATGACGAAACGTATGCTCGCGATGCGCCGGCTGTCACGTGGCGGCATTGCCCGTTCGCCGACGGGCGGTTCATTCTTCTGCCGTGCGCACACACCGCGAGCCCGCCGTCCGGAACACGCTGATCCTGATCCTCGTGCTGAACGCAGTCGTGGCAACCGTCAAGGTCGTCGTCGGCCTGCGGACGAACTCGCTCTCCGTCCTCGGCGCATCACTCGAGTCCGCGCTCGACGTGTTCAACAACATCGTCGGGATCGCGCTCGTCCGCGTCGCTTCGCAGGAGCCGGACGAAGATCATCCCTACGGTCACCAGAAGTTCGAGACGCTTGGCGCGCTCGCGATCGTCGGCTTCCTCTCGATCTCGTGCTTCGAGCTGCTGCGCGAAGGGGTGCGGCATCTCCTCATCAGGGAGCATCCGATCTACCCATCGCTCACCGAGTTGTCGCTGATCGCGGCGACGATGTTCGTGAACGTCGGAGTGGTCTGGTACGAGCGTCGCCGCGCGCATCAGCTGAACAGCGACTTCCTGCTCGCCGACGCGGCCCACACGCGCAGCGACATCTACGTCACGGCGGCCGCGTTCGCATCGCTCGTGCTCGCGCGCCGAGGCTATGGCGCGGTCGATGCGCTGCTCGCGATCGGCGTGGCACTGCTCATCGCCTGGAATGGCTATCAGATCGTGCGTCACACAGTGCCGGTGCTCGTCGACGAACGTGGAGTGGATGCGGGGCTGCTGCGGCGCCTCGTCGGCGCGATTCCGCATGTGGTCGATGTGCGCACCGTTCGCTCGCGCGCGATTTCTTCGGACGTGCTGTTCGCCGAGGTGACCATTGGGGTGAAGGGGTCGACGACCGTCGAGGAAGCGCATCGCATCGCCGACACCGTCGAAGAAAAAATCGCGAAGGAGCTCGGCGTCGCCGAAGTGCTGGTGCACGTCGAGCCTGCGTGATGGGGTTGCAACGCATCGCGAGTCATCTAGCTTACTCCTGACTCCACCAAGCTGACTCATGGCCCATCGTCCACGCTCACTACAGCACGAGTACGAGCTGTTCGTCGAGCGGGAAATCGAGAACTACAAGGAATCGGTGCCGCGCCGCATCATCCTGGGCATTGGGGATGAGGCTGTGGCGTCGCTCGAAGCGCAGCAACAGCTCGCGTTGACGGAGCTGCTGCTCTGCGAAGAGGTGGACCGCATCATTCGCGCACGGCTGCGTCTCGCGACCTTCGCGACGTGGCGGAAGCGGCGGGTGAAGGCACTCGCCGAGTTCAAGAAGCCGGAGCGGTGGGGGATGCGCGCGGACTGCGCGATCGCGCGCACGGCGGCGGCGGCGCACGAGGGACATGTGCTCGTGGCGGGGGCGCTCGAGGAGGGACGCTCGCTCTACCTCGCGGCGAACGGCTGCGACGTGACGACGCTCGATCCCACCGAGGACGTCATCGAGCGAGTGATCGATGCGGCCGCGGGTGTCGGGCTCACGGGACGGATTCGCGGGGTGGTAAGCGATCTCGCGGAATGGGAGCCGGACTTCCCGATCAGCGCGGTGGTGTGCGCGGCGGCGGCGTTGATGGAGCTGACACCGGCGCAGCGGCAGAAGGCGCTTTCGATCCTCCAGGCGGCAACGAAGGAGGGCGGAGTCCACGTAGTGGAGACGAGCTCGGACGGCGTGCGGCTGGTTCCGCTGGAGGAGCTCGAAGCTTCCTACTATGGATGGCAGATCACGGTGGAGGGGTCGTCGAGCAACGAGACATTCCTCGCGCGGAAGGCGGTCGCGTAGCGTTTTGACACGGATGACCGTCCGCTGGACGTGTCACTTCGAGTCTGCGGCCAATGCGTGAGAATCCGCACATTCTCCAAGCCGTTTAACATCAGTCGGTTACGTGATCGGAGGCGGCGAGGAACAGGAGGCATGGACGATGCCTTAGTGGTGGGCGGCCCCCGACCGTTACGGGGGCTTTTTCTCCGCCTGCACCATCTGAGGACCGTGGCCATGCCGAACACCAGTTTGTCCGAATCGACCGAACCCATTGGGATCGTGATCTCGCGTGGCAATCGCGACGAGCCGACGCCCGCTGTGTTTGCGTACATCTGGGGTGCGGCGCCGGTGCTCGAGGCAGAGATCGAAGCCGTGCGTGCCCCGCGCGCTGCCTGATCGCGGCTGAGGGTTTCGAACGAAAACAACGCGCCGGCAGAAGTTCTGCCGGCGCGTTTTGCATCCGGGGCATCGCATCCCGCGATCGATGTGCATGGAGATCACGGATGAAGAAAAGGCCGGCGAGAATCCGCCGGCCTTTCTTTCCTGCTATGCACAACGTCGAAGCACTACTTGCGCTTCTTGGCCGCCTTCTTCGTCGCCTTCTTCTTCGTGGCGGTCTTGCGGCCAGACTTCTTCGTCGCGGACTTCTTTTTCTTGGTAGCCATGATTCATTCTCCATTGAACCGGAGTGAAAACAGCCCGTCCGATCCCCCGGTGGATCGGTGGGGCGATACGACGTCGAAATAAATCCGTCGTATCTCTACACGGCCTCCGAGAGGCTCGTGAAGTTGAAATCCTTCACCTTGATGGTCGGCATCACGATATCGCCACCCTGCTCCGTACCGGCGAGTCGTACTGATGGTCCGAGCATCTCGAGGTTATTCAGCATGAACAACGGTGAATCATTGAAGCGAAAGTTGCGAACCGCCTTTGTTACCTTGCCGTTCTCAATCAGGAACGTACCATCGCGCGTGAGTCCCGTATAGAGGATCGTGCGAGGATCCACTTCTCTCAAGTACCAGAGTCTCGTCACCAACACACCGCGCTCGGTGCTTTTGATCATGTCTCCGATCGACGTCGTCCCACCCATCATCTTGATCGAAGCCGGCTGACCGGTCGCCACCTTGCCTTGCTTCTTCGCCCAGAATCGTGTGTAGAATAACTGCTTGAGCACACCATTCTCAATGAAGAGCTGTCGATTCAGTGCGAGTCCATTTCCATCGAACGGCTGCGACATCAGCTGCGGATCCTGCGGATCGGCTATGATCGTCACTCGCTCATCGACGATCTTCTCCCCGACTTTGTTACCACCGCCGGTCTTCACGAACGGGCTGCGACCCTCATCTGCAGAGCGTGCATCGGAATAATTTCCGATCAGCTGCACCAGATCACCCACTGCCTGCGGCTCGAGAATCACCGTGTAGCGCCCCGGCTCGATCGCTACCGGAGTGCGCGAGAGCTTCGCTTTTTCGATCGCGCGATCGCTCACTGCCTTGAAATCCAGCTGCGTCCAATCCGGGTGATCGGCGGCGGCCCACCCTGATCCGGTGCCATCCGCCGTCCGCACGGTGAGCTGATAATTCGCGCTCGTCGCACGGTGATACGCGAACATCCCCTTGTTGTTTCCGAGCGCGACCGACGTCTCGCCAGTAATAATGAACCCGGCGGCCTGCAAATCGCCAGCGGCACGTGCCGGCGAGAGTGCCGTGAGCGCCGCCTTGGCGCGGTCTGCCGGCGTCAGCTTCGCGGTGGAATCGAAGTGCGCGTTCACCGGAACGTACGTCTGCATCCCGAGCGCAGGCATCGCTTCCGGATCATCCGGCGCGAGCTTCGCCAGCGCTTCCGACTCTGCCACCGCGCGCGCGAGCGACTCGTCGGTGAGATCGTTGGTGACGACCACCGCGTGCTTCGCTCCGAAGGAGCTCTGTACCGCGAGCTGCATGTCGGTGACGCTTCCGGACGTCGACATCTGATTCGCCGCAAAGCGCGTGTTGCCCGTGTGGTTGCTGTTGAGCTGCATCTCGATGGTTTCCGCCTTCGACAGCTTCTGCACACGCGCGAAGAGGGCCTGTGCATCCTCGGCCGAAGCGATCCCCGAGTCCGGCGCCATTTCCGGCGACAAAAGGCGATGTGGGCGGCTCATGCCTTTCTCCCGGTATTGATGACGTTGATGTTTCGGAAGCGAGCGGGGACGGCGCCGTGACTGACGGCATTGGACTGTCCGGGCTGTCCCTTTCCGTCGAAGAAGCTTCCGCCGATCTCGTAGCTCTTCTTGCCGCCGATCATGTCCATCGCGTTCCAGAAGTCGGGGGTGCGCATCTGGTAGGCGACATCCTTGAGCGGTCCGACGATCTTGCCGCCCTTGATCTCGTGGAAGACCTGGCCGCCAAACTGCGCGTTGTAGCGCTGCTGATCGATCGAGAATGAGCCGTCGCCAATGATCGCAATGCCCCTGTCGGTGGCGGCGATGAGATCCTCGTACGACTGCTCCTTCTCGCCCGGGAGCAACGACACGTTGGGCATGCGCTGGAACTGGACGTTGTCCCAGTTCTGCGCGTACGAGCATCCGTGCGAGCGCGTCTCGCGCCCCTGCTTCTTGTACCACCAATCGAGCCACAAGGCCTGCTCGCGCGTCGTCTGGTAGTCGTTGACGATTCCCTTCTTGATGAGGAGAAAGGGCTCGGGCTTCACGCCTTCGTCATCCCAGCCCACGGTGCCGAGGCAGCCTTGCTGGCTGCGATCGCCCTGGATGTTCATGATCTCGGGGCCGTACCTGAATTGGCCGAGGAACTTTTCAGGAGGAGCAACGAAGCTCGTGCCCGCGTAGTTGGCTTCGTAGCCCATCGCGCGATCGAGCTCCGTGGGATGCGCGATCGACTCGTGGATCGTGAGCCAGAGATGCGACGGATGCAGCACGAGATCGTAGCGGCCGACTTCCACGGGCTTGGCGGTGAGCTTCGCGACCGCCTCCTCGCCCCACTGGGGCGCGTGTCCCGCCAGGTCCTGCTCGAGGACGTACTCCCAGCCTCGCCCCATCGGCGCCGCGATATTTCCGCGATTCTGGAAGTCGCTCTGGTCGGCGTTGATGGCGGTGATCTGCATCAGCGGCCAGGAGCGCACAGCGGTCTGCGAGGTGACGGTGCCATCCGTGTTCGCGTAGCTGCGCTCTTCCTTGACGAAGAACAGGCCGCTGAAGATGAACTTGACACCCTTCACCTTGAGTGCCTCGGCGTTCGCCTTGAGCAGGAGTGCCGCCTTCTCCTCGACCGAGACATCCCACGGATCCTTCGTGTAGGCGCTCTTCCATGTTCCGTTGGGGAAGGACGGCGCGGGGGCCAGCACGACGGGCCTGTCGCGCGCGCTCCGATTCGCCTTGGCGATCGCCACCGCTTCCTTCGCGGCGGCCGACACGCCGTCCTTCGTGAGGAGGCGCGTGGCGGAGAAACCCCACGTGCCATCGACGAGCGCGCGAACGCCGCATCCCATCGAGTCCGTATCGACGACGTTCTGGATCTGCTGCTCGCGTGTGAAGACGAAGTTCTGCCGCTGGCGTCCGATGCGAACGTCCGCGTATCCGGCCCCACCGGACTTCGCGGTGGTGAGCGCGGCGCTCATGAGCTCCTTGATCGTCGAATCGGGAATCTCTTCGAGCGGTCGAGTCGAGACGGCGGCAAACGCATTCGAAACGCCTCCCGTCGCCTTCCACGCGTTGGCGGCGGCGACTGCGGCCGCGACCTGCGCGCTCTTCTTGAGGAAATCTCTTCGATCTGTCATCAGACGGCGTCGCTCAGGCTGGTGAAGTTGAAATCGTGCGCCTTGATCGGCGGCACGACGATCGCGAATCCCGGGCTTCCGTCTTCACTCGCGCTCACGCGCACCGACGGACCCATGGCGTCCAGATTGTTCAGCATGAAAACGGGGGATTCGTTGTAACGCAGATTCTTAACGGCCTTCGTGATCTTACCGTCTTCGATGAGGAAGGTGCCATCGCGCGTGAGTCCTGTGAAGAGGATCGTGCGTGGATCGACCGGGCGGATGTACCAGAATCTGGTGACGAGAATCCCGCGCTGCGTCGACGCAATCAACTCCTCCATGCTGGACGTGCCGCCCGACATCTTCATCGATCCGATCAGGGGAGTTG
>JALYSW010000005.1 GCA_030854615.1 Gemmatimonadota bacterium | reverse complement strand
GTCACGTGCGCGCGCGCGGCACTCATCGCGCTCGTGGCACTCGCCGCGTGCAAGGGCGACGGGCGCACGGTGCTCACCGTCTACTCTCCGCACGGGAAGGATCTACTCGAGTACTACGAGGCCGGCTTCGAGAAGGCGAATCCGACCGTCGACGTGCAGTGGGTCGACATGGGATCGCAGGATGTGCTCGATCGGCTGCGCAGCGAGGCTGCGAATCCGCAGGCGGACGTCTGGTTCGGCGCGCCGACGGAGGTGTTCGATCGCGCGGCTGCAGCGGGACTGCTCAGCGCGTACAAGCCGTCGTGGGCGGGCGTCGTTCCGCCGGAGGCAAAGGGCGACTCCGATTTCTGGTATGGCACCTATCTCACTCCCGAGGTCATCGCGTACAACAGCGACGCGATCTCAGCGGCCGACGCGCCGAAGGATTGGGACGACGTGCTGGATCCGAAGTGGAAGGGGAAGATCATCATTCGGGATCCGCTGCCGAGTGGAAGCATGCGCGCGATTTTCGGCGCGATGATCATTCGGGGGATGGGTGCGTCGGGTTCGCCGGACTCGGGGTACGCGTGGCTTCGTCATCTCGATGCGAACACGAAGGAGTACGCGCTCGATCCCGGCGTCCTCTACCAGAAGCTCGGCCGCCAGGAAGGACTCATCTCGCTCTACGACATGCCGGACATCGCATCGCTGCGCGGGCGCTTCAAGATCCCCGTGCAGTACGTGGTTCCGTCGAGCGGCACGCCGGTGCTCGTGGACGCGATCGCGATCGTGAAGGGGACGAAGCACCCGGAGCTCGCGAAGAAGTTCTACGAGTTCGTGTCGACGCCGGCGGCGCTCGAGGCGGCAGCGCGGAAGTTCTACCGCATCCCCGCGCGCACGGACATTCCGCTCGACTCGCTCCCCGAGTGGGTGCGCGACGCGAAGACGAAGATCAAGCCGATGCCGCTGGATCGCGCGCTGCTCGCGAAGCATCTCGACGAGTGGATGCGCTACTGGGACACGAACATCCGCAACCGGAGCAAGAAGAGCTGATGGCTGGCGCCGCGCGGCTGTCTCTCGACAAGCTCACGCGCCGCTTCCAGGACAAGCTCGCGGTCGATTCTCTCTCGCTCGAGATCGCGAGCGGCGAGCTCGTCGCGCTGATGGGTGCGAGCGGCTCGGGGAAGACGACGACGCTGCGCATGGTCGCGGGCTACGAGCCACCGGATTCGGGGAAGGTGTGGCTCGAGGGGAAGGACATCACGACGCGCGCGCCGCGCGTACGCGGCTTCGGGATGGTCTTCCAGCATTACGCGCTCTTCCCGCACATGACCGTCGGGCAGAACGTCGCCTTCGGGCTCGAGGCGCGTGGTGTCTCGAAGTCGGTGCGAAGCGCGCGCGCGGCGGAAGCGCTCGCGAATGTGGGGTTGGGCGGCGCCGCGCCGCGCGCGATCCAGTCGCTCTCCGGTGGCGAGCAGCAGCGCGTCGCCCTCGCGCGCGCGCTCGTGATCGAGCCGCCGGTGCTCCTGCTCGACGAACCGCTCTCGAACCTCGATCCGAATCTCCGCCGCAGCACGCGCGACGAGCTGCGCGCGACGCTCCGCCGACTCGGACTCACCGCGCTCTTCGTCACGCACGATCAGGAGGATGCGTTCGCGGTTGCCGATCGCGTTGCCTTGATGGAGAATGGTCGGCTGCTGCAGGTCGGCGCGCCGGAGGAGCTGCACGACAATCCGGTGTCGCGCTCGGTGGCGGAGTTCATCGGCCGGGCGACGTTCGTGCCGGGAGAGTTCGATGGCGCGAAGGTGACGGTGCACGTCGCGGGCGCGCCGACGACGTTCGCGGCGCACGCATCCGCATCGCTCAACGGTGTGCGCGATGTCCTGGCGGTGCTGCGCCCCGATGCGCTCGCCTTCGTGAGGGACGGTACCGGGTGGGCCGGCGTCGTCACCGACCGGCGCTTCGCCGGCACGCAGCTCGTGTATCGTGTGCGCGTCGACGAGCGCACCGAGGTCGAGCTGCAGAGTACCGATCGCGATGTGCGTGAGGGCGACCAGGTATCGGTGCGCGTCGTGCGCGAGCCGGTGTCCGTGGTGGCGTCGTGAGAAATCCGCGATGAAGATCAAGGCGGACCAGCGCCTCTCGTGGGCGCTCGCGCTTCCGGTGCTCGCACTCCTGCTCTGGTCCGTCGTGTACCCGAACATCACGACCGTCGCCGGCTCCTTCGCGCACGGCCTCGGCTACTGGCGCGAGTTCGCCAACAGCCCGAGCGACCGCGAGGCGCTGT
>JALYSW010000441.1 GCA_030854615.1 Gemmatimonadota bacterium | reverse complement strand
GTCGTCATCGCGGCGGAGCACCTGCAGCGGCGCGACCTTCCGCACACCGAGCACCGGCCCGAGCGCGAAGAGGATGCCGACCCACGTGCCGAGCGCGAGCCCGCTCAACGCCGGGATCCAATCGAAGCGCGGCTCGACGTCGACGGGGATGAACGAGCCGAGCACGTGCGGGAGCACGAGCTGCGCGCCGACACCGAGCACGACGCCGAGCATCGCGCCCGCGAATCCGAGCCCCGCGGCCTCGATGACGAAGATCCACACCACCTGGGCCCCACTCGCGCCGAGGCAGCGCAACACCGCAATCGCGTCGATCTTCTCCGCCATGTACGCACGCAGCGCGCTCGCGACGCCGGTGCCGCCGAGCAGGAGCGCGATCAGCCCGACGAGTCCGAGGAAGCGGCCGAGCTGCTCGATGGAGCGCGTAAGGGAGCGCTCGGTGTCGGCCACGGACTGTGAGCGCACCTGCAGCGAGTCGAACAGCTCCCGGTGCGCCTTCGTGATCGCGGCGGCATCGAGTGTCGCAGGGAGTCGCACGAGCGATTCGTACTCGGCCCGGCTCCCGAAACCCAACAGTTGGGTTGCGCCGACGTAGCGATCGGGGATGTAGACCCGCGGGCCCAGCGCCGCCGCGATCCCCACATCCCCCGGCACATTGCGCAGCGTGCCGATGATCGCGAAGCGCGCGTAGCCGAGCGAAAGCGTATCTCCGATGTTCGCATTCAGCGCGACGAGCAGCGACGAGTCGACGATCGCGTTCTCGCCGCCCTGCAGCTCACCCCACCGCCCCGCCGGGGACGTCTCAATCACGCCATAGTACGGCGCCCCCGCCCCCATCGCGCGCACCTGCACGAGCTTCGTCCCCTTGCCGCCGCCCGCGATCGTGCCGCCGAGCGCCATGGTCGCGAACGTCGTCACCCGCGTCTCGGCCGCACCCTTCGCGCGCAGCGTGTCGAGCATCGCGAGCACCGGTGCGGGGAGTGGCCGATGCGCGCTCACGGAGAGGTCGGCGCCGAGCAGCGATCGCGCCTGCGCGTGGATCGAGCGCACCACGTCGGCGGAGTAGGAGTCGACAGCGACGAGCGCCGCAACACCGATCGCGATCGACGACATCGAGAGCACGAGGCGGCGCCGCGTCGTGCGCGTGTCGCGCCACGCGAGCGCCGCGAGCGCGCCAATGCGAAGCGTCATACGGCGCGCACGCGATCTTCGACGACCGCGCCGTCGCTGAGGCGGATCATGCGATGCGCGCGCGCCGCGAGCTCGAGATCGTGCGTGACGATGACGACCGTCGTCTTCGCGGTTCGGTTGAGCTCCTCGAGCAGCTCGACGATGTGCACGCCGGTGTCGTGATCGAGATTGCCGGTGGGCTCGTCGGCGAAGAGCACGCGCGGCGAGTTCACGAACGCGCGCGCGATGGCGACGCGCTGCTGCTCGCCGCCGGAGAGTCGCACCGGATAGTGGTGCGTGCGATCCGCGAGCCCCACGCGGCGCAACAGCTCCGTCGCGCGCGACTCGGCGCTCGCGTCGCCGCGAAGATCGAGTGGCACGCGCACGTTCTCCAGCGCGGTCAGCGTCGGAATGAGTTGAAAGCTCTGGAAGACGAACCCAACTTTCTCTCCGCGCAGCCGCGCGCGTGCGTCCTCGCTGAGCGCCGCGAGGTCGACGTCATCGATAAGCACGGATCCTGCGCTTGGGGTATCGAGTCCGGCGAGCAGGCCGAGCAGCGTCGTCTTGCCGCTGCCGGACGGTCCGACGATGGCGACGAAGTCGCCATCGGCAATCGAGAAGGAAACGTCGCGCAGCACGGTGATCGTCCGATCGCCGCTGGGGAAGGATTTCGTCAAATCACGGGCAACGAGCATGTCGGCGAGACTGATGGTGAAGGGGGTGGCGCTCGCCGTGCTGGCAGCGGCCTGTGGCCGCGAGGGCTCGCGACAGGAGAGTACTCAGGCAATGCGGGATACGGGCCAGAGCGCGAGCGACACGAGCCGGGCTGCGGGCGCCGCGCGAGCGAAAGATGCGCGGAAAACCATTCTGTTTGTTGGAACGAGTCTGACCGCGGGGTACGGGCTCGATCCGCAGCAGGCCTATCCGTCGCTCATCCAGCTGCGACTCGACTCGCTCGGCTACGACTACGAGGCGGTGAACGCCGGGGTAAGCGGCGAGACGTCGGCGGGGGCGGTGAGCCGGATGCCGTGGCTCATGAAGCAGCCATTCGACGTCTTCGTGCTGGAGACCGGCGCGAACGACGGGCTGCGCGGGCTCCCGGTCGACTCGCTACGCTCGAACATCCAGCACATTCTCGACACGGTGAAGCGAACGCACCCGCAGGCGAAGATCCTGCTCGTGGGGATGGAGGCGCTGCCGAACATGGGAAGCGCGTACGTGAAGGGGTTCGAGACCGTCTACTCGCAGCTCGCGCGGAAGAACGGGGTCGCATATCTGCCCTTCCTGTTGAAGGGGGTGGGCGGGATCGATACGCTGAATCAGCGCGACATGGTTCATCCTAACCCGCAGGGCGCTGCGATCATTGCGGAGACGGTGTGGGACGCGCTCAAGCCGCTGCTTGCCGCAGGGGCGAAAACGCGCGCTTGACCTCCTGTCGCCAGTTCCGTAAATTCAAAGGCTGAAACGTTTTGCGTTATCCCGCGATCAGTTGGGACACCCAGCTGGTCGCACTCATTTCTCTGCTTTCGGCTCTCCAGAACCCAACTACTAGATCCCATGGCAATTCCGGCAACCCAGATCCGCCGCGGGATGGTGATCGTGTTCGAAGGCGATCCCTGTCGCATCACAGAATTCCGTCATCACACGCCGGGTAACCTGCGCGCGATGGTGCAGGCGAAGCTCAAGAATCTTCGCTCCGGGTCGAACTTCGAGCATCGCTTCCGCGCCGCGGACACGATCACGAAGGCGTCGCTGGAAACGCACAATCTGGAATTTCTGTACAAGGGTGGCGACACGTACCACTTCATGAACACCGAGAACTACGATCAGCTCGAGATGGACGCAGAGACGCTGGGCGACGGTGCGCAGTGGATGCAGCAGGGGATGAAGATCGTGGCCGAGTACTACGACGGCCGTCCGATTGCGATCGACCTGCCGAATGCGATGGAGCTGGAGATCGTGGAGACGGCGCCGGTCATGAAGAGTGCGACGAAGAATGCGTCGTCGAAGCCGGCGAAGCTGGAGAATGGCGTGAGTGTGAACGTCCCCGAGTTCATTAGCACGGGCGAGCGCATTCGCGTGAATCCGAATACCGGGGAATATCTCGATCGCGCGAAGTAATGCTGGTGCGCTGCGCGACTGATGCGCGGCGTTGATTCGAGATGCAGTGCCGATTACAATTCCGGTCTCGCTGCCAGCACTTTGGTGGCGCTCTGGTGGCCGTAGCTCAATTGGTTAGAGCACCGGACTGTGGCTCCGGGGGTTGTGGGTTCAATTCCCATCGGTCACCCTGATG
>JALYSW010000414.1 GCA_030854615.1 Gemmatimonadota bacterium | reverse complement strand
ATGCGCAAAATCCTGCCATCGCTGGTGCTCGGAAGCGCCCTTCTTGTTTACGTCGCGGCCTGCTCGGATTCCCCCGCCGGCCCCGGCACGCCAGGCGGCACCTGCAGCGGATCGACGTTCGCGCTCGGGCCGCTCCAGGGGCGCACCGTGTCGGCAGCGGACCTCCCCTGCATGACGATCGCCCCTGACGGCGGCACCTATCTGATCGTGCCGCAGTTCGCGACTGCGGATGCTCCGCTCACGACCGTCACATTCAAGTTGTCGGCGGGATCGCCGGCGGGCGCCGCGGCGAACGTCGTGGCAGCCTCCAAGCGCATCTCGCCGGTCGCGCGCAAGGCGGATCTCGGCCAGCTGCAGCGCAGCTTCGACGGGATACTGCGCCAGCGCGAGCGTACGCTGTCCGCCGGGGCGCGCACGAGCGGCTCGGCCGGTATCGGACCGCTGGCGAGCCGCGTGCGAGCGAGCGTGGCGCCGCCGGCCACCACGACCTTCAAGGTGCGCAACTCGTTGACGGGGAGTGGCACCACCCTCGACACGGCGAACCTCAGGTACTCCGGAACGCATCTGCTGATCTACGTGTCGAAGAATGCGCCCGGGCCAGCGAATGGCGTCAACGGCTTCAGCGACGCGCAGATCGCCGCCTTCGGCAACACCTTCGACCTCGAGCTCTATACCATCGATGTCGCGACCTTCGGCGCACCCACCGACATCGATGCGAACGGACACGTGATCGTTCTGCTCTCGCCCCTCATCAACAAGCTCACCGATCGCAACGTCTGCACGACGCAGGGATACATCGCCGGCTTCTTCGACGCGACGGATCTTCTGCCCGCCAGCTATCCTGCGGCGTCGAACGGAGAGGAACTCTTTTACGCGCTCGTTCCGGATCCGGCAGCGACGTTCAGCTGTGCGCACTCGATCGCCGCAGTCGAGCAGCTCACGCCGTCGACGTTCATCCACGAGTTCCAGCACATGATCTCCTTTGGCCAGCACTCGATCATCCGTGGCGGCAATGATGAGGATCCGTGGATCAACGAGGGATTGAGCCACATCGCCGAGGAGCTGGGCTCGCGCTACTACGAGAACCGCTTCCCCCCACCGTCAGGGCGCACGGATCCCGGACAGGCCTTCCCCGATTCGTCGCAGGGCTTCATTACGGGCGATCTGTACAACTCGTATCACTACCTGCTCAACCCCGCGAGCACCGACAGTACGGATAAGGCGTCGGTGAGTAACTGGGGAACCGGAGACGGAACGCTCGTGCAGCGCGGTGGCGCGTGGCTCTTCCTTCGCTGGCTCGGCGATCAGCAGGACAGTCTCGTGTACGGACGGCTCGACCAGACGTCGAACACCGGCGTCGCGAACATCCAGGCGGCATCGGGCACACCGTTCCCGACCTTGTTCGGCGAGTTCGCGCTCGCGCTCTACACCGACAGCCTCCCCGGCATTCCGCGCGCGTCGATTCCCGCCGCGTATCGCTTCACGTCGAGGAATCTGCGTGCGCTCTATGCGAAGCAGTCGATGCGTAATCCGAATGACTTCCAGCTTGCATTCCCGATACCGGTGAGTGCGCTCACCCCGTCGTCGACCGCCACCGAGGCGATGTATCCGGGGACGATGGACTACTTCATCCTGAACGCGCCGGCGAGCGGGAGCAACGTCGTGCTCACCTTCGCGCCTGCCACCGGCCCCTCGTTCAACTCATCGCTTGGCGCACAGGTGAGTGTCTTCCGCTGCCCGAGCTCCGCGGCCTGCCCATTGTCCGTTCAGTAGGGCGGCTTCCGCAATGAAGATCGCGCGCATTGCGCGGAGGACGGCGGGAGCATTGGCTCTCGTCGTCCTCGCCTTTTTCACCCTCGCGCCCACCGGGCGCTATCTCGTGCGCGCGGGCTGGGCCGAGGCGGGGATTTTGTGGCGCGCGAGACCGATCGCGGAGCTCGTGGCGGATCCACTTACGCCGTCGGCGACGCGGCAGAAGCTCGCGCTCGTGCTCGCCGCGCGTGCCTTTGCCGCGGATTCGGTGAAGCTCGCGGCGAAGGAGAGCTTCACGACGTTCACCCACCTGGACCGCGATACGCTCGTCGTCGTGCTCTCGGCCGCGTACCGTGACCGGCTGCGCTACAGGACGTGGTGGTTCCCGATCGTGGGGAGTGTGCCGTACAAGGGTTACTTCGACGTGCGCGACGCGAAGCGTGCGGCAGCGGAGCTGTCGCACGATGGCTTCGATGTGTATCTGCGCCCCGCGAGCGCGTTCAGCACGCTCGGATATCTGAACGATCCACTGCTCTCGACGACGCTCGACGAGGACAGCGTGTCGCTCGTGAACACGGTGATCCACGAGCTGACACACAACACCTTCTATGCGTCGGGGCAGGCGGTGTTCAACGAGTCCTTCGCGAACTTCGTGGGTGCGCACGGCTCGGAGTGGTACTTCGCGGTGCATGGCGACAGCGCCTCGGTTCGGCTCGCGCGGGAGGATTGGGTGCACCAGAAGACGCTCGGGCGCTTCTGGAGCGCGGTGTACCACAGCGTCGACTCGGCGTTCACGGCACATCCGGCGAGCAAGGCGGAGCGGCTCGCAGCGAGGGAGATCGTATTCACGGGCGCGCGCGCGCGATTCGCGAGCGAGATCGAGCCGACGCTGCCCGGCTACGATGCGAAGAAGCCGATCGCACTGCACCTCGACAACGCGGCGTTGATGTCGCGTCGCATGTATCGCACCGGTCTCGACGACTTCGACGCGGTCTACGAGCGGGAGGGGAAGCGGCTACCGGCTGCCATCGCGCGCATCATTGCGATCGCGAAGGGGAGTCCGAAGGATCCGTACGCGGCGCTCCGGACGTACGTGGCGTCAGGGAGCGCCGAAGCGCCCGCGAAGTAGCGCGCGGAGGTCGAGTGGCACGCCTGGCGGCGCCTCGGGCGCGAGAATCGGTGCGGGGGCGGGGTAGGCGGCCATGCGGCGCATGCGATCTCGCACGCCCACATCGATGAAGCGCGAGAGCTGATCGATGGTGTAGTCGCTCCCCCAGCGCGCGCCGTAGCTGTTGAGCGGATAGAGTACGGCGAGGTGGTGGCGCGCGCGCGTCATCGCGACGTACATGAGGCGTCGCTCCTCCTCCATCTCCTCGTCGCTGCGCAGCGCGCGCGATGATGGAAACCAGCCATCGACGGCCCAGATGACGAAGACCGCGTCCCACTCGCGCCCCTTCGCGCTGTGTGCGGTGCTGAGGATCAGCGCGTCGTCGTCGGTGCTGCCCCCGCTCGCGAGATCCTGCGTGGCAGAGGGCGGCTCGAGGGCGAGCTCCGAGAGGAAGGCCGCGCGTGATGGGAATTTGCCCGCGATGATTTCGAGCTGATCGAGATCGGCGAGGCGTGGCTCGACGCGATCGTAGCGCTCGCGGAGGATCGCGTCATACATGCGGCGCAGCGCGGCGATCTCCGTTGGCACTGCGCGGTCGACGTTTCCATCGCGCAGCGCGGCGAAGAGCTGGACGAGTGCGGTATAGGCTTCCCGCGCGCGAGGCGGCGGCGTGAGCTCCGCGAGCGCCGTCGGATCCCAGCGGCGCTCCTGCAGCAGCTCGATCGCCGTGCGCGCCGTCGCGTCGCCGATGCCGGGGAGGAGCAGGAGCACGCGAAACCAGCTCACCTCGTCGCGCGGGTTCTCGAGGATGCGGAGGAAGGCGAGGACATCCTTCACGTGCGCGGCCTCGAGGAACTTGAGCCCTCCCCACTTTTCGAATGGGATCTTGCGGTTGGTGAGCTCGATCTCGAGATCGGCCGACATGTATCCGGCGCGGAAGAGCACCGCCATCTCGCGGAGCGGCGTCCCCTGCTCGTGCAGCTCGAGGATGCGGTCGACGACCCAGCTCGTCTGCTCGTGCTCATCCTTCGCGGCAACAAGTGCGGGCGCCTCGCCCCCGGTGCGCTGCGTGAACAGGTTCTTCGTGAAGCGCTGTCGCGCACGCGAGATCACCGTGTTGGTGACGTCGAGGATCGGCTGCGTCGAGCGGTAGTTGTGCTCGAGCGCAACCACCGTCGTCCCCTCGAACTGCTTTGGGAAGTCGAGCATGTTGCGCACGTTGGCGCCGCGGAAGGCGTAGATGCTCTGCGCGTCGTCGCCGACCACGGTGATGTTGCGGTGCGTCGCCGCCATCGCGCGGAGGATGCGCGCCTGCAGCGCGTTGGTGTCCTGGTACTCATCGACGAGCACGTGGTCGTAGAGCGCGGCGATGCGCGCGCCGAGCTCGGGCGAGCCCTCGAGCATCGCGACCCAGAAGAGGAGCAAGTCGTCGTAGTCGACGAGGTTCCGCTCTTCCTTTCGCGTGGTGTAGCCGGCAAAGACCCTCTTGATGTCGGCAGCGAGCTCGCTGAACTGCGGAAGGTCGTCGCGGAGGATGTCCTCGACGGAGATTTCCGTGTTCACGTGGCGCGAATAGACGTGATGCAGCGTCTCCTTCTTGGGAAAGCGCGACTTGCGCTGGCCGAAGCCGAGCGCGGCGCGCGACATTCCCATCAGATCTTCGGCGTCGCCCTGATCGAGAATCGTGAAGTCCTTCGAGAGCCCAGCGGCGGGGCCGTAGGCGCGGAGCAGGCGATGCGCCGTCGCGTGGAAGGTGCCGCCGTGCACGCGCGCGCTCGACCCGCCCGCGAGTCGCGCCACGCGTCCGAGCATCTCCTGGGCGGCGCGGCGCGTGAACGTGAGGAGGAGGATGCGGTGTGGCGGCACGCCGCGTCCGAGCAGATGCGCCACTCGGTAGACGAGCGCGCGCGTTTTCCCCGTGCCAGCGCCCGCGACGACGAGCAGCGGCCCGTTGCCGAACGTCGCGGCCGCGTGCTGCTGCGGATTCAGCTCCGCCGCGAAGTCGATCGCCTCAGGCATCCGATGCGTCGAAGACGATGCTGAGACACGTCGGTCCGCCCTCGGCCTTCTGCAGCTCGGAGAGATCGACGGCGACGATGGTGAAGCCGCGCGCCTCGAGCCTCGCGCGCGTGCGCGGGAACGACGCCGGCATGACGAGAGTGTCACCGATCGCGAGGACGCTCGCGCCCCAGGGTTCCGACGGATCGACGGGGAGCACCTCGACATCGCGGAAGACGTTGGTTGCGGCCCATTCTGGATTCGCGAGGAGGATGCCGCGCCCCGCGTAGGTGCACGCTGTTTTGAGATGCAGCGCGCCCGCGACCTCGACGGCGAGCACCGTGTAACCGAGTGGTGACACGAGTGCGCCGAGCTGGTCGATGCCGATTTGGTTCGTGCGACTGGAGAGTCCGACGTAGAGCGTCTTGCCGATGCGGACGACGTCGCCGCCGTCGAGCGTCCCGGGCGCGGAGAGGTGTTTGACCGCACGGTACTTTCCCACCGCGCTCTCGATGCTCTTCATCTCGGGGACACGCGACTTCGCTCCCGGCGTGGTCACGATCGCGATCTCGTCGAGCACCATCGCGACGTCCTCGACGAACACCGCATCGGGCAGCGCATCCTCGGGTGGCAGATGATCGATGAGCACGCCGAGCTTCACGAGCGCGGCTTCGTATGCCTCGTGCTGGCGGCGGGCGAGGGCGATGTCGATCGGCGTTCGGTCGCGGAAGGTGAGCTCGCCGTGCGCGAGGGACTCACTTACGCCGCGGGTGATGGCGGTCAGCATGGGCGGCGGGCCGAGTGCGGAGGAGGGGAGAACAGGACCCGAAATATAGTGCAGGAACGGTGGAGACGCGTGGTGGTGCCAGCGGCCCAGGATGCATTGTAGTAACGTCGCCGAGTGAAGTCGGCCGTCGCCCATTCGCGATTCCGGAGAGACAACCGATGTTGCTGGAGCTTTCAGTCGCCTGGCTGCTCGTGCTGTCACCGCCAGCATGCAAGCTCGTGACGCGGCAGGATGCGTCGAAGACTTTTGGTGGCGCGTATGCCTTTCAGGAAAGCGCAACGGCGAGCGGCCGTGGCACCTCGGGAGGAACGGTCGTCAGCACGCATTCATGGATCTGCGAGTACGCGGCGTTCGCGAATCCAGGGAAGCCGAGTCTCGAAATCCGGGTGAACGAGTTCGCGAGTCCCGCGATGGCGCATCGCGCACTGCCGAAATGGATGGCGAGATTCGGCGCCGTGGGAAGAAACGTCACCACCAGCATTGTGGAGAATCTTGGTGACGAGGCCTCGCTTCTGCGAGCGCCCTCGATTGCCGCGATCTGCGTGCGGCGCGGCGATACGCTTGTGATGATCGACGTATGGCCTGCTACAGCGGATGAAACGCTGAGGTCGCTCGCGAAATTAGCGCTTGGTCGCCTGTAACGTCGCGCTGGCGACAGACGGCTCAGTCGTCGCTGCTCGGTAACATCCTCGTCAGCGTTTCGCAGTCGATTCGTCCGGGAGCCAACGAGAAGATCTCGCCGAACGATGCGGCGACGATCTCCGCCACCGTCGCGAGATCCGGCGCGCCGGCACCAAGCTCCCTCTCGACCGACGTCATCGTCACGCCGGCGAGCCCGCATGGCACCATGAGGTCGAAGTACGACAGCTCCGTCGAGACGTTGAGCGCGAAGCCGTGCCACGTCACCCAGTCGCGCGCGTGCACGCCGATCGACGCGATCTTGCGTCCACCGGTCCAGACTCCGGTGCGTCCGTCGCTGCGCTCGGCCGGGATCCCGATGGACTCGAGCGCATGCATCAACACCGCTTCGACCTGCCGCAGGTACCAGTGGAGATCCTGCTTGTGCCCACGGAGATTCACGATCGGATAGCCGACGAGCTGGCCGGGACCGTGGAAGGTGACGTCGCCGCCGCGCTCCGACTCGAAGAGCTCGATGCCGCGCGCCGCGAGCAGCGCGGGCGACGCGACGAGATTCTGCGCCTTCGAGCTTCGCCCAAGCGTGACGACGGGCGGGTGCTCCAGTAGCAGGAGCACGTCGTGCGCGATCGCACCACTGATGCGCGCGCGTGCGACTGCGCGCTGGAGCTCGAGCGCGCGCGCATAGGGGACAAGGCCGAGCTGTATGACGTGGAGCGGGGCGAGTTGCTGAAGCGGCGCCGTCGTCGCCGCGACCGGAGCCGCGGCGACACACACATCACGCATTGAGCACGCGGCCCATCGAATCCAGAATCGCTTCCGCGATCGCCTCCGACAGCGTCGGGTGCGCGTGGATCGCGAGATCGACCTCTTCCACCGTGAACTCGTTCTCGCGCGCGACCACCAGCTCGTGGATGAGCTCCGTCGCGTGCGCGCCGATGATGTGCGCGCCGAGGATCTCACCGTACTTCGCGTCGCGGATGATCTTGACGAAGCCCTCCGTCTCCCCTGACGTGCGCGCGCGCCCGTTCGCCGAGAAGTTGTAGCGACCGACCTTGTACTCGATCTTCTTGTCCTTCACCTGCTGCTCCGTCATCCCGATCGACGCGACCTCCGGATGGCAGTAGGTACAGCTCGGGATGTTGCCGTAGTTCAGCTTGTGCTCACTCTTCCCCGCGATCACCTCGGCCGCCACGATCCCTTCATGCTCGCCTTTGTGCGCGAGCATCGGGGGACCGGTGACATCGCCGATTGCGTAGATCCCTTCGACGTTCGTTTTCATCTGATCGTCGATCTTGATGAAGCCGCGATCGGTGAGCTTGACGCCCAGCGCCTCGAGGCCGATGCCATCGATGACCGGCGCGCGGCCGGCGGCAACGAGCACTTTCTCGAAGGTGAGCTCCTTCTTCTCCGGACCGCTGAGCGAGAGCGTGACGGAGCCGCTGCCGACCTTCGTGCCATCGATCTTCGCATTCAGAATGACCTCGATGCCGCGCTTCTTGAAGCTCTTCGCCAGCTCGGCCGCCACATCGGCGTCTTCCACGGGCAGCATTGTCGGCTGCATCTCGAGCATCGTGACTTTCGTGCCGAACTCGTTGAAGACGTCGGCGAACTCGACGCCAACGGCGCCGCAGCCGACGATCGCCATCGTGGCCGGCGCCTTCTCGAGCACGAGCGCCTCGTCCGAAGACAGGATGTTCTTCTTGTCGAGCGTGAGGCCGATCGACGGGATCCCCTTCACCCGCGAGCCGGTCGCGATGACGATCGCCTTCTTCGCGTCGTGCGTCGTTACCGCGCCCTTCGCGTCCGTCACCGAGACGGTCTTCTTGCCGGTCACTGTGCCCGTGCCGAGCAGCCAGGTGATCTTGTTTTTCTTGAAGAGGAACTCGACACCCTTCGAGTTCTGTGTGCTCACGCTCCGTGAGCGCCTCATCGCGACGCCATAATCCGTCGTGATCTCGCCGACGTTGACGCCGAAGCTCTTCGCCTCGCGCGCGCGATGCGCGATTGCGGCGCTCTCGAGCAGCGCCTTCGCAGGGATGCATCCCCAGAGCACGCAGGTGCCGCCGAGTCCCTCGCGCTCGACGACGCCGACGGTGAGCCCGAGCTGGGCGCAGCGAATCGCACCCACGTAGGCGGCGGGGCCGCCGCCAAGGAAGATCACGTCGAAGGAAGCCATGGTCAGTTCGATCCTGTTGTGAAGGCGGTCATCTGCTCAGAACACGAGCATGAGTGGATTTTCGATCAGGCGGCGGAGCGTCTGCATGAACTTCGCACCTGTGGCGCCATCGACGGCGCGATGGTCGCAGCTCATCGTGATGCGCACGCGCGTGCGCACCGCGAGCTCGCCATCGATCACCACGGGGACATCGCCTACCGCGCCGATCGCGAAGATCGCGACCTCGGGCGGATTGATGATCGCGGTGAACTCGTCGATGCCGAACATGCCGAGGTTGGACACGGTCGACGTGGCGCCCGTGTATTCCTCGGGAGCGAGCTTGCGCTCGCGCGCGCGCTTGGCGAGCTCGCGCGACTCGCGCCCGATCTCGCTGATGCGCTTTGTGTCCGCGTCGGCGATGATCGGCGTGATGAGTCCATCCTCGACCGCGACGGCCATGCCGAGATGCACGCGGTGATGCCGGCGGATGGAATCGCCGAGCCAGTGCGCGTTGACTTCGGGGTGCTGGCGCAGCGCGGTGGCCACGGCTTTCAGGATGATGTCGTTGTAGGAAACCCTGTACTCGTCGCCGAGCGCGATCATTTGCGCGCGCAGCTCGCGGACGCTGGTGAGATCGAAGTCGGCGGTGAGGAAGAAGGTCGGAATTGGGCCGTTCGACTCGGCGAGGCGGCGCGCGATCGTCTTGCGAATGAGCGTGAGCGGCACATCCTCGAAGTCGCCAGCGGCGCTGGTGCGCGGCGCGGACGGCGCGGTGCGCGCGCCTGGCGTGACGGTCGGGTCGGTGCGCTTCGCGTCCGGCGCGAGCTCCATGCTCGCGGCGGCTTCGATGTCGCGGCGAATGACGCGGCCACCGGG
>JALYSW010000392.1 GCA_030854615.1 Gemmatimonadota bacterium | reverse complement strand
CCGCGCGCGTGCGCGACGCGGCGAGACTAGCGGATTGTCGGCGGAGGGCGCGTGCGCGAGCCCCGCGAGCATCGCGGCCTGCCCGACACTCACCTCGCGCGCCGTCGCTCCGAAGTACAGCGACGCTCCCGACTCGACACCGACCGCCGCCTGTCCGAGCTGGATGCGATTCAGATACTGCTCGAGCATCTCCTGTCGGGAGAGATGCGCGCCGAGCCTGAGTGCCCAGAGTGTCTGGACGACCTTACCGGCGATGGTGCGCGGCGTGGGATGCAGCAGCCGCGCCGTCTGCATCGCGATCGTCGACGCGCCGGAGACGACGCGACGCGCCCGCACATCGTTCCACGCCGCGCGCCCGACGGCGCGCCAGTCGATGGCGCCGTGCGAGAAGAAGCGGCGGTCCTCCACCGCGACGAACGCGGCGATGAGCTTCGCATCAATGCTCGCGATGGGAAGCCAGCGCGCGCGGCTGCCGTCTGCCGCGCGCGTGGTGCGAAGCACGACGCCATCTCGATCGGTGATCGTCAACGCGGGCTGCGCGATGGGAGCGATGAGCGCGCGCGGCAGCGGCCACGCGACGTACGACGCGGCAGCGAGAGCAGAGACGCAAGCGCCAATCAGCACAGCCAGCGCGAGGCGTTTCACCGCGACGCTCCCCCCTTCACTAACGGCGTCACCGTGAACACCCCGCCATCACTTCGCCCGCTCACCGCCGGATTGTACATCTCCACCGCGTGGGCCGGTGGGCGCATGAACACCCCCGGCGTCGTCGCGCGCGCGATGTAGCTCGCCGTGTACACCCCCGGCCAGAGATACGTCGCTACGTACACCACGCGGTCGTCGCGTATCTCCTTGTGGTCCCACGGCGACCACCACCCCGAGTCCCACACGCCGTAGCCCCAGCGATACGGCGATCCGCTGTCGGCTTCACCGCCGCTGTTGTCATCCGCATCGCCGCTCGCCTCGAACGCCGCGCCCGGTCCGGGCAGCGCCGCCGCCGTGCGCAGCGAGAGATCCACCGCCTCGAGCCCCGCGGGAAGCGGATCGTCGAGCACGAGGAAGTGTCGCTCCGACTTGATGGTCACGCGCATCCGCACGCGCACCAACTCCCCCTCGGCCACGCTCACCAGCGGCGTGGGCTTGTCGTAGCTCTCGTACCACCGCTCCACCTGGATACCCGTGTCCTCCGGGCGCACGGGCTGCGTCTTCGGCACCTCGGAGACGGTGATATAGTAGTAGGCGAGCCCGTTTCCCTTCGGCAGGTCGAGCGCGAGCTGCAGCTTCTGCGCGCCGCCGGGGAGTGGCGTGAGCAATCCCGCGAGCGACACGCTCGAATCCGTGCCGCTGGCCGACGTCGCGATGATCGTGCGCCCGGCGGCGCGCACGCGGATCCCCGCTGCCGCCGCCGTCTGCTGCTGCTGCTCGAACATCGCGAGCGCGATGGCCGTGGATCCCTGGTCCTGCGTGTTCCACAGCCCCGCGGTCGTGCGCGACTGATCGAGCAGCGCCTGCACGATCGGACCGACCAGCGGGTGCGTCGGATTCACAGCGAGCGTCGCCGTGAGCAGCCGCGCCATCGGACGCGCCTTCGACGCGAAGTAAAAGTCGTGCTTCGCGGTGACCGGCAGCACCGCGCGCGTCCCCTCGAGACGCACCTGCGCCCACACGGGCGCGATCAGCGCCGTCGCCTCCTTCATCGCATTGCGCCGTGCGAGCACCTCCGCGAGACGCAGCCTGTCTTCCCACCACAGCTGGGCCGCGAGCGCGACGAGCTGATGCTCCGCCGCGATATCCGGCTTCCCGATTCGGCTGAGGAAATCGGCGGAGGCGACGCGATCCGAGAGGCGCGTGCGACGATCGGTGTACCAGCTCGCGATCGGCGTGAACTGCATGGACGACGCACCGGCGTTGAGATCCTTGCGCAGATAGTCGTCGAGCCGCGCGAGTACCGAGTCATCCACCGCAACCCCCGCCCTCTTCGCGGCGAGGAGGAAGCTTCCTGCGTACTCGGTGAGCCACGGCGACGTCCAGTCGCGCGCGTGCCAGAGCCCGATGCCACCATCCGAGCGCTGCCGGCCGCTGATCACTGCCACCGCGCGCGCGACGTCGCGCTGCATGCGCGCGCGCGCGAGCGTCGTGTCGCTCTTCGCATTGAGGAGTGCGAGTAGCGGGAGCGCCGCGCTCGCCACCTGCTCGGTGCACTCGTACGGATAGACGCGCAGCCCGTCGGCGAGCC
Source organism: Gemmatimonadota bacterium (assembly GCA_030854615.1). Taxonomy (GTDB): domain Bacteria; phylum Gemmatimonadota; class Gemmatimonadetes; order Gemmatimonadales; family Gemmatimonadaceae; genus FEN-1250. The sequence continues at coordinate 11,614 of JALYSW010000392.1, read as the reverse complement.
CGCGCAGCACGGCAACCGGTGAAGCGCCGAGCGAGAAGGTGACGCGCGAGCGCGCAGGATCGAGCCCAGCCACGAGCGTCATCTCGGCGGAGCCCGAGTCGCGCAGCACGCCGGCGACGGTGACGTAGTGCGGCAGATATTCCGCGCGCACCGGCACCTTCGTGAGCACCGCATCCGCATCCTTCCCGCTGGTCACTCCAAAGCGGAAGGCGGCGGTGTCGGCTGGCGTCGCGTGGAAGGAGAAGCGCACTTCTCGCCCGCGCCCCGCCTCGAGCGTCGCGCTCTTGCTCTTCTCGCCGCGCAGCTCGATGCCAGTCGCCGATGCATCGATGCGAACTGTCGGCGTGCCTCCCGCGCGCTGATTCACCACGGCGCCCGCGGCGAACGCATCGCCGGGACGCACGAAGCGTGGAAGCGCCGCGCGCGCGACGAGCGGCCGCGTCACGAGCAGCGACGACTCACCCTTGCCATAGCGATCGCCCGCGGTCACCGCGACGGCCATCACCTTGAACGTCGTGAGATTGTCCGGAAGCTTCGCCGTCGCGGTTGCACGACCGTCCGCGTCCGTGACGACGGAGCCGAGGAAGAAGGCGGTGGTCTTGAACTGGCTACGCAGCACGTCGGAGCGATCGGCGCCGCCGCCCCCCCCCGCGGCAAATCCCTTCTCACCCTCGGGGATCTGTGGTGCGACGTTCGCCATGTTGCTCGCGAGCCGCATCCCGATGCCACGTGCGCGATAGAGCTGGTCGATTGGATCCGGAGTCTTGTACCCCGTCAGTGCGAGCACCCCTTCATCCACCGCCCACAGCGTAACCTCCGATCGCTGCCCCGCACCCTTCACATCGCGCACGCGCACCGCGATGCTCGCCGCGTCGCCTGGGCGCAGCTCCGCCCGCGAGGGCGTCACCTCCACCGCGAGTCGCTTCACCTCCGGCGTCACGCGCAACTCCGTGTAGCCTACGCGAATCGTCGGGCGCCCCGGATCATCGAGATGCCCGGGAGGCGCGCTGCGCCCGCGCGCGATGAAGATCGAGATGAACGCGTTCGGCGCGTACGCCTCCGTGATCGGAAACTTCAGCGTCGTCGATCCCGACGTCAGCGTCATCCGCCGCTGCTCGATCAGCCCCTCGCGCTCCACGGTGATCCACGCCTCGGCGCCCGTGAACGGCGACGCGAAAAGCACCGTCGCCGTGTCGCCGACGACGTAGCTCGTGCGGTCCGCGATGACGTCGACCTTGAGCCGGCTCTCGTCGTCCCACGGCACCCAGTCGGTGCCCGTCGCCCAGCGATAAAAGGTCGTCGTCGCATCGCGCTTCTTTTCGTCGACGGCGCGGAGCGTCACGGTGTAGGTGCCGCCCGCGGTCGGCGTCACATTGCACGGCACGGGATCGTTGCCCGTCGTCACCTCACAGCTCGCGATCGTGTCCGTCACCCATTCGCCCACCGTCTCGGCCACACCATCGCGCTCGCGATGAACCTGGTGCCACTCACGGCGCGCGATGACGCCGTGCACCCGCACACCGCGCACGCGTCCACCCGCGGGCTTCACCGCGATGATGCCGATCGACTGCGGCACTCCCGACTTCCAGAAGAAGCTCGTGCCGATCGCCTTCGCGCCGATGTAGAACGACGCGGGATGCACGATCACCGACGTGCGTGCGCCCGAGCTCTGACGGTTCACATCAGTCACGTTCGCTGCGAGTGACACGCGCACCGCGCGTCCCTTCTGGGGCGCCGGAAGCTCGATCGCGAGTACGCGCGCGCCCGCCGCGTCGAGCGTGTCGGTGCCGCTCGCGAATACCTGCACGTTGTTGCGCGGCGTGTTCTCCTCGTCCTCCCACCACCAGCCATTGTCGCCGATGAAGTAGCCCTCGGCGCCCTTGATGTCGTCGGTGATGTAGGCGGGGGACTGCCACGCCTGCCACGTCACTTGCGCGCGTCCCATCGGCGCGCCGAAGAGATAGCGCGCCTGCGCGGTCGCGTGCATCGAGTCGCCGGGAAAGCGCGGTGCATCGCTGCCAGTGAGATCGACGAGAAATTCCGGGGCCCGATATTCCGCCACGCGATAGCTCGCGTCGCCCACCGGTAGCCACTGCGCACCGCGCTTCGTCCGGATCTGCAGCGTGTACGTGCCGATCGCGGCGTTCGCGGGAATGTGGATCGACACATCGGCGGTGCCGAACGAGGAAAGTGCGACGACGGAGTCCAGCATCGAATTGCCATCGCGGCTGGTGAACAGCCAGCGCATCGAGTCGGCGCGCGCGGGAACGGTCAGAGCGCCGAGCGATCCGGTGCGCACGATCGCCTTCGCGTAGAGCACGTCGCCGGGACGGTAGATGCCGCGCTCCGTAAACAGCGCGCCTGCTGCCGGCACGCGATCACCGCCCCACGCGGGTGAGATGTTGAAGCGCCAGGGATCGAGATCCGGATCGTAGGCGCTCACGCCCACGAGCGCGCGGTCGCCGCCGAGCGATGCAGCGACGTAGCCCTCGAAGAGCTGGAAGCCGCTGCCGCTGCCGCCGTCGTCGCCTTCATCGGATTCATCCGCCGCGGCAGTGTCGCGCACCGCCGCCGGCTTGCCATGAAAGCCCGAGAGCGTGGCGAGCCCCTGCGCATCGGTTGTCGCCGTCGCGGCGACCTGCCCGGTGTAGTCGTAGAGCGTCACCGTCGCCCCCGCGCGCGCCTTCCCATCGCTCGCGCCCGTCACCCACACCACCCCCGACTCGGCGCCGATCTTCGCGTGCACACCGAGGTCGGTCACCTGCACGACAGCGATCGTCGGATTACGCTGCGTCGCGCTGTCCGGATGCGGGCGCTCGACCTGCACGGCCCACAACGTCGGCCTGCCGGTGGCGGAGCTCGGGAGCTTGATCCCGGTGACACCCGGCTTGTCGGCGGGAATCGAAATCGGGATGCGCGTCTCGTGCGCAGCCGCGCGCACCTTCGTCCAGAGATCGCCGAGGTTCCATTCGGAGCGGCGGATGAACTGTCCCTCGAGCGAGTCGGGAATCGGCGCCGCAGTGACTACCAGCGTGTCGATGTTCACGTGCGCAACCGCGAGCGTGCCGAAGCCGCCGCGCTCGACGGTGATGCGTCCGTACGCGTAGTCGATCGAGGGCTCGTAACCCGTGGTGCGGTATCCCGTAGCGGGATTACCCGTGAGCTTCTGCCCGAAGATGTCGCGCATCGTCGAGTCGGCGATGACGGCGTAGGCGACATGCGGCTTGAGGCGGGCATCGAGCACGAAGCGGTCGGACTCTTCGGTGGTGTCGTTGATGGTGAATGCGACGGCCGGCGCCATCTTCACGTGGCGCACCACCTCGGAGCCACGCACCGGCGTCGCAAAGCGCACGACGATCGGTCCGGTCGGACAGAACTTCACGGACGCTTCACACGTCGCATTGACGACATGGAAGGACCCGTACGTCTCGAACCTCCACTTCGAGAGTGCAGGACGGTCGGCGGAAAGCTCGAGCGGCGCCACGAGCGCACCCCCGCACGCGAGCGGGAGCGGCGAGGCGGGAACGAGCGAGACGACGCGCCGCAGCGAGTCGGCGCCTCTGTTTCTGTTGTCGTGATACTCCCACGGATCCTTCTGGTCGAGCCCCCGTTGCGTGCGCGCCTCGAGCTTTATGGTGCGGGCACCACCGGCGCACGACGCATCCATCGCGAGATAGGACCGCACCGAGAGCTGAGCGAGATCGACGGGGCCATCATAGACGAGCGCGAAGCCGCTCGTCTGGGTGAGGAAATGGGGCACCGTCTTCTTCGCCACTGGCGAGCCGCCGACGAGCACGGGCGCGCGCACGCGGAAGGAGAAGGTGTACGGCGCGGCCAGGCGGCTACCGTCCATCGCTTGAAAGCCCTTTCCAACCGTCGCGACATAGCGCGTTGCCGGGCTCAACAGTACAGCCGGCGTCAACACGATGGTTACCGGATCACGCCACTCAAGACGCCCGGGTGCCGCAGGCACCACCGACAGGATGGTCCGCGGGTCCACTGATCGGTCGAGCGATCCAGCGACGGGACGGTCGAAGGTAATTTCGATGGCGGCGGCGCGTCCGGCGGTATCGGCAGGAGTCGCTCGTAACACGCGCAAAGGGGTCGGCGGCGCAACGAAATACGCCGACGCTCCGGCCACGGCTAAGGCTGCTTTAAGTAGGCGCATGGGTTGCAGTTAGAGGGACCACCCTGGAACGAACCTATGCACTCGGCGCGAAGAAATGTTAAATCTTCTTACCGAATCGACTCGACAGTGTATCATGTGCATGCATGGGGGAACAGAAGGTGCCGGATGCTCAAATTCATTGATCGATGGGCTGAATGCCGCATTTGCTGCTGGATAATCCGCTCATGGTGATTGCCGTGAGCATTGTACTCCTGATTGCCACGGTTTCAATCGCGGCAAGCGGGGTGTTTCTGGCGCGCAAACGTGCGTCGAGGCGCCATAGGCATGGCGCACTCCCCCCCATGATGGTCACCGGAGGTCGCGATCGGCGCGATCGCCAGACACCGGCGAGCAACGGCAAGGGAGCAGAGGTGCTCCCAGGTCATCTCGAGGTCGAGGTCGGCAGCAATGTCGGCGAAGCGATCCGCTTCATGCGCCTGAAAGGAGAGCCCGCGGATATCACGATCGGCGCAGCGGAAGGTCCGCGTCACCGTCACATCAAGCTACCCGCGGACACGATCAGCCGCACTCATGCGCGCATGCAGTACGAGCAGGGGCGCTGGCGCATCACCAATCTCTCGGCGAGCAATCCGACGTTGGTGAACGGGCAGGAGCTCGACTCGTCGGCGCGCACGCGACTGCTCGACGATGGCGACATGATCCAGATCGGCGAGATGCTCCTGCGCTTTCGCGCGGATTAAGCGCGGCGATTCGCCGAGCCGGCGATCGCTGCTAGTTCCCCGACTTCGTCGCCAGCTCGGACATCATGCGCGCGATGCGCGCCTCGAGCGCGCCCGTGCTCACGCAGCGTGCGCTCGTGCTCGACTCGCCGGACGCCCGCCCATTCGCCTCGACCTGCGTGCGGATCGTTGAGAGCCCCGCATCCGCGGGAATGACTTGAGAGACGACTCTCACAATGATGTCGTACTGATCCGCGTTCGCCATCCCCGCGGTCGCGCCGCAGTCGATGTACCGGGAAAGGCGCTGGCGGCCGAGCGAGCCTCGCACCTTTACACCGGCGTTACCGAAGACGTGCTGCTTCGAGTCGATGACGTTGGGCTCGATGCCGAGCTCACCGAACACCGTCGGATACTCGGACCACGCCTTGTCGACCCCGACGAGAAGCTTCGTTTCCTCATACGTGTGCTGGTGCTCCCAATCGATCTCGATGCTCGCCCCATTCGGCATGTCGACGCGCGTAAGCTGCAGCGTGGAGCGAAGGTCGGGGGCCTGAGTCGTTTCCCTGCCGCTGTTCCCCGAAGAGCACGCGCAGAGAATCACCGCCGTAGCGGCCAACGAAGTACGTATCACGTCCGATCTCCTATCTCTCGAGAGAAACTCTACGGGCGCATGATCGCCCGCGTGGCTGCTGATAGATAGGAACGGGAAAGTGATGCGCAAGAGTGTGTCGGCTCACGACCTCACATGGCCGGCTGCTGGAGATATCTGCCGAGCCACCCTCGCACTTCGCTCCACCAGAGCTTCTGATTCTGCGGCTTCTGCACCCAGTGCCCCTCGTCCGGGAAGACGACGAGCCGCGACGGCACGTTCTGTCGCTGTAGCGCCGAGAAGAAGGAGAGATCTTCGGTGTAGGGAACGCGGTAGTCGAGCTCACCGGCGGTGACGAGCGTCGGCGTCTTGAAATTCTTCGCGTAGAGATGCGGCGACCACTTTCGGTAATTCTGCGCCATCGCCGTCGAGTCCCAGTAGGCGCCGCCGTATTCCCATGTGGGGAACCAGAGCTCCTCCGTCGCGCCGTACATGTTCTCGAGATTGTACGGTCCCGCGTGGCTGATGAGTGCCTTGAAGCGATCGCTGTGCCCCGCGATCCAGTCGACCATGTAGCCGCCATACGATCCGCCGGCTGCGCTCATGCGCGTGCCGTCGAGCCACGGCGCCTTCACGAGTGCGGCGTCGAGCCCGAGCATGAGATCGGAGTACACCGCGCCGCCCCAGTCCTTCGAGATCGCGTCGACGAACTTCTGACCATAACCCGGTGAGCCGCGCGGATTGATGATCACGAGACCGTAACCCGGCGCCGCGAACATCTGATAATTCCAGCGCCCGTGCCACTGGTCGAGCCACGGCACCTGCGGTCCGCCGTGGATGAGAAGCACGACGGGAAATTTCTTTCCCGGCGCCCACTGCGGCGGACGCAGGATCATCCCCTGCACGCTGTCGCCGTTGGCGCCCTTGAACCAATAGTCCTCCACCGGATACACCTTGAGCGATGCGAGCAGCGAATCGTTCGCATGCGAGAGCTGCCTGAGCCCGGAGACGCCGGAGCCGAGTGTGGCGACGAAGACTTCGGCGGGGCGGTCGGCGGCGTCCTGCACCCATGCGAGGATGCGCCCCGCACGATCGAGCGATGGCGACGCGTTGTTGCGCTCGGAGAGCACGAGCGACGGCGCACCCGCAGCGCCGTTCGCGAACGTAGAGCGATAGAATTTTTCTCTTGACGCGTCGACGGTCTGAATGAGCAGGCTGTGACCGTCGGCCATGAAGGCGTAGCTGTCGGCGTTGCGGTCCCACGCGGGGAGGAGCTCGCGCGACGCATGGCTCGCGCGATCGTATGCCATGAGGCGCCAGCGGTCCGACTCGAAGCCCGCGCGCGCCTGCGAGTGGTAGAGGATGTAGCGGCCGTCGGGTGAGTACACCGGATTCTCATCGGCACCCTTGTTCGCCGCGGTGATGACGTTCGACGCGCCGCCTGCGGACGGCACCGTGTAGACATTGTTGTCCGTGCTCCACGCATCTTCGCGTCCCGCATTCTTTGCCGTGTAGGCGAGCTCGCGTCCGTCGGGCGCCCACGCGTATCCCTCGCTCCCGCCGAAGGGACCGGGGGGCACGTCGTAGACTGCGCCGGGAGTGAGGTCGACGACACCGTTGCCATCAGCGCCAACGGTGAAGAGATGCGCGCGCGTGCCGTCGTCCCATGCGTTCCAGTGGCGGTACATCAACGCATCGGCGATGTGCGCCTTCACCGGATTCGAGGACGCCGCCTTCGAACGCGTGACGTTGCACGCGTCATCGCTGCACGTGGGGTAGACACGCGAGGTGAAGGCGAGCTTCTCGCTGTTCGGCGACCAGATCGGTCCCGTCGCGCCGCCCGAGAGCGTGGTGAGCTGCCTGCGCGAGCCGCCCGCCTGATCCGCAACCCACAGCTGGTCGCCCGCGATATAGGCGATCCGCTTTCCGTCGGGAGACCAGCGCGCCTCACCGACGCTCGTCGCCGCGTCGGGGAATGGAATCGCGGTGCCGCCGGAGGTCGCAACCTTGTAGGTCATGGACGCGCGGCTGTTCGACGCGAGATTCGTCGTGCGCACGGAGAAGAGCACCGCCTGCCCGCCGGGCGCCGTCTGCGGATCGGAGACCGCCTTCACCGCCTCGAAGCTGTCGATGGTGAGCGGGGCAGCCGACTGCTTGTCCTGCGCCGGGAGGCGCGCGGCGAAAGCGGTAATGGCGGCGAGCGCAAAGGCGAGGCGAAACGGGCTGTTGGTCATGCGAGCGTCCTCTGAAGTGTGCGAGCGCGGGCGGTGCGACCATCAATAGTGGCGAGTGGGGAGAGGCGCCGATAGCGCCCTGACGGGGTCAACGCGGACGTTGCCGCCTGCCCGCTCTGTGCGTCTTTCTCTGGTACCCCCATGTGCACGACATGCATCCACGCCCGGAGTGAACGGCATGAGCCAGGTTGCTGAGCGCAAGCGCCCCGATCCATATGCGGACGAGAACACGATTCTTCGTCGCAAGAAAGGAGTCACGATCGGCGCCTACCAAGGACTGACGATCGCGGTTCTCGCGTGCCTCGTCGGCGCCCTCTTCTTCCTCGGCGTCAACTCCGCCGCACAGAAGGGCGTGTCGATCGTCGCGCTTCTCGTCGCTGCTGCGTTTCTCGTGACGATGGCGCGGCGCAAGAGCCGCTCGGTCGAGTCGGATCGCACGCAGATGATCGTCGCCGTGTGGCTCGCGGGTACGGCGCTGTGCTGGATCGGGATGGCCGTGGTGCTCTTCCTGCCGCCGAATCTGCTGTGGGAGAGTGGACCGCTGTACGCGACCGTGATCGGTGCGACCGGCGTTTTCATGACGGCGGCCGGTGCGCTGACGCTGTCCTCGATCTACGGTCGTGACTGGGCGAGCCGGAAGGGTCGCACGAGCTGACCTGATCGCTCAGTCGGGCTTGAGCCACACCAGGAGCACGCCTACCATCCGATAGCTCACTCCGTACATTTCTCGCGTGGCGGGTCCGACCCGGATCCGCGCGGAGTCGATGCGAGCGGGCGAGATGGTATCGAGGGGCGGATCGAGCACGACGCGCTCCCCGTTGTAGGTCCCCGTTCCCCGCTTCTCGCCATCGATCACGATGAGCACCTTGTCGCCGCGCGTGAGCAGCGGCGCCACGGGCTGCGGCCCGCTTTCGATTCCAATGTCCGGTTCGAGCGATGTCCGATTGGCTGCGTGATGGTGGCAGCCGGCCGCCAGCGCCGAGAGAAGCGCGAGGACCGTCGTTCGCGCCGTGCGGCTCACTACGGAATACATGATCAGGCGCGCCTCAGCCATCGGGAATCGTTCGCAGGAACTCTGGCCGCATGGTACGCGTCGCGCAATGACGGCCTCGCGAGTGGCTGCCATGGCGCTGTCGATCGCGTGCATCGCGATCTCACCGCACATGCTTCATGCGCAAGCCGTGCCGGGAACACTCGTCGCCGGTGAGAACGACGCGCTCGATGTCTGGCTGCCGCAGAAGGAGCGTCCCGACGGCGAGTACACCAACGGGATCCGAGTCTCGCTCTCGCGCGCGACGGCGCCGCTGTGGGGACGGCTCGTTCGCTCGGCGGCACCGTGCACGGGTCGGGAAGCGCGCGGCGCGCGCTGTCTCACGACGGAATTCGCGATCGCGCAGCAGATGTACACGCCGGAGCCGCTGAGCCACCGCGCATCGCAGCTCATCCCTGGCGCGCCGGAAGACAGCACGATCTCCGCGCCGATTCCCGGCGACCGCCCCTTCGCGGGGTGGCTGCACGCCGATGTGACTGCGAATATCATCTCCGAGCAGCGGCTGACGTCCCTCGGCATCGTCGCAGGGATCACGGGACGCGAGTCGGGAGCGGAGGCGCTGCAGAAGGGCTTTCATCACGTCATCGGCCAGGTCGACCCGCCGGGGTGGCGCTACCAGCTGGGATTTTTTCCGGCCGCGAGCGTGTCGTACACGGATCATCTGCGCTACGCCGTCACGGCACCCGATGGTCACGACTTCTTCGATGTGCTCCCGTCCTGGAGCGCACAACTCGGCAACGCGCGCACGAGCGCCTACGGCGAGCTCGAGGCGCGCATCGGCTATCACTTGTCGCATCCGTGGAGCCCGGCCGCGCGCGCACGTGCGGGCGCGCGCGACTTCGGCGTCTGGCTGTACGGCGGGGTACGCGAATCGCTCGTGGCCTACGATCAGCTGCTCGACCGCAGCTACGCGAAGAACGACACGACCTTCTCGGTCGACCGCATTCCGTGGGTGAACAGCTACGACTTCGGCATAGCGATCCGCCGCCACTTCCTCACGATAGCCTTCGGCGGCACGCACGTGGGCAAGGAATACAAAACGGAAGAAGTGCCGAATCACTCATACGGCACCCTAACCGTCACGGTCGACCGCGGGCTGGAGCCGTGACGCACCTCGTCGCCGCTTGAAGCGATTCTCGCAGATGACTCGATAAAACTTCGGCTCACGCCCGAAGTGCAGAAGAAGTCCCACCTCTAAATTCGTCGCGCACAGGTGGCTGAAGAGCTGACTCTTCGCGCCAGGATGAAGGCGCTCCGTGGCTTTCATTTCGACCACGAGTCGATCATCAACGATCATGTCGAGAGTCTGTGATGCGAGCGGCGCTCCCCGGTAGTGGACCACGACCGCGACTTCGCGTGCGACACGATGACCCTTGGCCAGCAACTCCCGTTCTAGGGCGAGCGCACAGACGTACTCTCGAAATCCAAAGCCGAGCTCGCGATGGACGACGTAAAACGCGCCGATGACAGATCGGGTCAGCGCGTCCTCAAACAGCACGGCCTCGCGCTTTGAAGTCATCCGGTACAGTAGGCCCGCTCGGCCGAGTCACATCATCGAATTGTCTTATCCGTTCCTTGTCCGTTCCATCCGTTTCTTGTTTGCTTCAACATGTTGTCGCCGTCTGCCTAACCCTAGTCGCAGACCGACCGTCGCTTGCCCGACTCGCTTGTTTGAACAGCGGGAAATACCGACAACGAACGGACGGAACGGACAACGAACGGATGGGTCGGTGATCTCAACCGGTGAAGGCAACACATTGCATTCTTCACCGGAGGAGCGAATGGGTCGGAAATATCATCAGTTTTCTGCGAGCGAGCTGGAGCGCGCGTGGAGTCGGTGGAAGCGCGGTGAGTCGAACCTGCAGATCGCCGAGGCGCTGGGGTTCGCGCCCTCGTCCGTCTGGTGGCAGATTCGCAAGCGAGGGGGGCTCGCGCCGCAGGTGCGGCGGCGCGCGGCGCGAGCCTTGAGTCTCCGCGACCGCGAGGAGATTTCTCGTGGCTTGGCGAGGGAGGAAGGGGTGCGGGGTTTGGCGCGCCGCTTAGGCCGTGCGCCCTCGACGATCAGTCGCGAGATTCAGCGGCATGGGGGACGGACGCACTATCGCGCGAGTGACGCGGAGCAAGCCGCATGGGCCTTTGGGTGTCGGCCCAAGCCGTGTCGCTTGGTGGTCCACCGACGGCTGCAGCGCGTGGTCGAGAAGAAGCTCACCGCCGACTGGTCGCCCGAGCAGATCGCGGCGTGGCTTGTGACCCGGTATCCCGACGAGCCCGCGATGCACGTCTCGCACGAGACCATCTACCGCGCGCTCTACGTGCAAGCACGCGGCGCCTTCAAGCGGAGCTTGATCGCCCACTTGCGGCGCGGCCGACCCTTTCGGCGGCCGCGCGCCGCGACGCACGCGCCGCACGGTCCAGGAAAACTCCGCGACACGGTCTCGATCGCCGATCGACCACCCGCCGCGGACAGCCGCGCGGTCCCGGGGCACTGGGAAGGAGATCTCCTCCTGGGGAAACGCGGCACCCAGATCGCGACGTTGGTCGAACGAAAGTCGCGCTTCACGCTCCTCATCCCCGTCCGCGCGGCGGACTCGGCGACCGTCGTCGCCGCGCTCGCGCGGCGGGTGCAACGCCTGCCCGTCGCGCTGCGGCAAGCGCTGACGTGGGATCGCGGCGGCTGGAGAACTCCAGCCGATGTCTTCAACTCAGATGTTGCCTTCACCGGTTGAGATCACCGTCGGACACAAACGGAAAGGGCGAAATGCGGCTGCTACAGCAGCTTCGTCCCGCGCCACGTGAGTGTCCATTCGCGCGTTTGGCCCGGTTCCAGCCAGTTCGGGCTGCGCCATTGGCCGAGTGCTTCCGTGAGGGAATCCGGGGCGCCGATGCAGGGTT
>JALYSW010000388.1 GCA_030854615.1 Gemmatimonadota bacterium | reverse complement strand
GCGCGCGCTCGCGCTCGCGCGCATGCGCGGCGCGGGCGTCGCGACGGAGTCGGACATCACGCTCGCGCTGCAGGAGCCCGTGCTTGCGCCGGCGGCCGCGCAGCGTTTCCTCGCGCCGCACTTCACTACGCACTTCCTCGCGGAGGCCGACGGCACGATGCAGCGCGGAGTGGGGGACGACGCCGAGGTGCGGACGTCGCTCGACTACGCGCTGCAGAACGACGTCGATCTCGAGGTGAAGCGCACCGTGCGCGATCTGCGCGAGCGCGGTGTCGAGCAGGCCGCCGCCGTCGTCCTCGACAATCGCAGCGGCCAGGTGCTCGCCTGGGTCGGCTCGCCGGATTTTTGGGCGGATACCTCGGGGCAGACGGACATGGTCACGTCTCCGCGCCAGCCCGGCTCCGCGCTCAAGCCATTTCTCTACGGCCTCGCCTTCGATCGCGGCTTTACCCCTGCGTCGATCCTCGCCGACATCCCGCACACGTACCAGACGTCTACCGGCCCCTATCACCCGCGCAACTACGACCGCCAGTATCACGGCCCCGTCCGCGCGCGCACCGCGCTCGGCAGCTCCTACAACATCCCCGCCATCGAGCTCACGCAGCAGCTCGGCGCGGGAAGCCTGTTGCAGACGCTGCATCAGGCGGGCTTCGCCTCGCTGCGCGGCAGCGCGGACTACTACGGACTCGGCCTCGCGCTCGGCAACGGAGACGTGTCGCTGCTCGAGCTTGCGAACGGCTATCGCGCGCTCGCGAATCGCGGCGTGTGGCGGCCGATCTCCACGCGCGCCGCGCGGGCGGGCATCGAGAGTGGCGCACACGAATCGCGGCGCGTCATGATGCCGCTCTCCGCCGCGCTCGTGCTCGACATCCTCGCCGATCCCGTCGCCCGCGCGCCGGGCTTCGGAATCGAGAGCGCGCTCGAGTTTCCCTTTGCCGCCGCAGCGAAGACCGGCACGAGTCGCCACTTCACGGACAACTGGGCCGTGGCGACGACGGCAGGATTCACCGTCGCGGTGTGGGTCGGCAACTTCAACGGCCGTCCGATGGATGGCGTGAGCGGCGTGACGGGCGCGGGACCGCTCATGCACCGCGTCGTCATGCACACCGCGGCCCGGTACGAGCCTGGTGTGCTCCCGTCGCCGGCGAGCGTGGGTGCGACGCAGGCCGAGGTGTGCGCGCTCTCCGGATTGCTCGTGGCGGATGACTGCCCATCGCTCGACGAGTGGTTCGCCCCGGGCACCGCGCCAACCGCGCGGGACGACTGGCATCGCGGGGGTACCGTGACACTCCCCGCTGAGTACGCCGATTGGCGGAGTCAGGGCGGCGACGCGATGCTCTTGGCCGCGGGTGACGGCGCGCTTCACGTTCCCGTGGCGGCCGTCGCCTCCGCGCATGCGCCGACCTTTCGCATCAGCTCACCGCGGAACGGTGATCGCTACGGCGTGCCCCCGGGCGTCGATGCTCGCTTCGCCACCATCGCATTGCGCGCCGAGGGCGCCGATGCGCGCGAGGTGCGCTGGTTCGTCGATGGGCGTCCAACGAGCGCGCACCGTCTGCCACTCGTCGCCGGCACGCACGTCATTCGCGCGAGCGCGTCCGGCGAGCAGAACGACGAGGTGCGCGTCACCGTCGAGCGGTGAGCCGCAGAGCCGCTGAGTACTCGTTGGCACCACGCACCGGCCACGCGCGTTCACCCTTGACGGGCACGTATCTTTCACGAATCTCCAAGAACGGGCGGGCGGGTGGCTGAGGAAAAGCGGAAGATCGACTACAACAACGCGTGGGCCGAAGCGCGCGAGCTGATCTGGGCGCACAGGAAGAAGCTCGCGATCGCCTTCCCGCTGATGGTCATCAATCAGGCGGCTGGTTTCGTGCTCCCGGCGAGCGCGAAGTTCCTGATCGACGATGTCATCGGCAAGCACATGGTGGGGCTGCTGTATTATCTCGCGGCCGCCGTCGGCGTCGCCACCGCGATTCAGGCCGCGACCTCGTTCGGGCTGTCACAGGTGATGAGCGTCGCCGCACAGCGCGCGATCGCCGACATGCGCAAGAAGGTCCAGGCGCACATCCTCCGCCTCCCCGTCAGCTACTTCGACTCCACGCAGAGCGGCATCCTCATTTCGCGCGTGATGACGGATGCCGAGGGGATTCGTAATCTCGTCGGAACGGGGCTCGTGCAGCTGGTCGGCGGGATCATCACCGCCGTAGTCGCACTCGGCGTTCTGTTCTATCTGAATTGGCAGATGACGACGATCACACTGGTCATCCTGCTCGCCTTCGGCGGCGGCATGGCGGTGGCGTTCAAGCGTCTGCGCCCGATCTTCCGGCAGCGCAACGCGATCACCGCCGAGGTGACGGGGCGGCTCGCGCAGGCAATGGGTGGCGTGCGCATCGTGAAGACGTATGTGGCGGAGCGGCGCGAGGAGAAGATCTTTGCGGTCGGGATCCACAGGCTCTTCCGCAACATCGCATCGACGGTCACCGGCGTCTCCGCGGTCACCGCGTTCTCGACGCTCATCGTCGGGGTCGTCGGTGTGATCATGATCATCTTCGGTGGCCACAGCATCCTCGCCGGTAAGATGACGCTCGGTGACTTCATCACCTATGTGTTCTTCGTCGGGCTGCTCGCCGCCCCGCTGATCCAAATCGCGTCGATCGGGACACAGATCAGTGAGGCGTTCGCGGGGCTCGATCGCATCCGCGAGATCCGCCGGATGGCGACGGAGGACGAGAACGACAGCACGCTCGGCGACGTGTCGACGCTCGTCGGCGATGTGCGCTTCGACCATGTCTGGTTCGAATACAAGCCGGATACGCCGGTGCTGCGCGACGTGAGCTTCCACGCACCCGCGGGTTCGACGACGGCGCTGGTCGGCTCGAGTGGATCGGGGAAGAGCACGCTGATCAGCCTCATCATGGCTTTCAATCATCCACAGCAGGGGACGATCACGATCGACGATCGCCCGCTCGAGTCGCTGAGGCTGCGGCAGTACCGCTCGCACCTCGGCGTGGTGCTGCAGGACAACTTTCTGTTCGACGGCACGGTCGGGGAGAATATCGCGTTCTCGAAGCCGGGCGCCACGATGGAGGAGATCGTCGAGGCGAGCCGCATCGCCCACTGCGACGAGTTCATCCGGGAGTTCGAGCTCGGCTACGACACCATCGTCGGCGAGCGTGGCGTGCGGCTCTCGGGCGGACAGCGGCAGCGCGTCGCCATCGCTCGGGCGATTCTCGCCGATCCGCGGATACTCATTCTGGACGAGGCGACGTCGAGCCTCGACAGCGAGAGCGAGGCGCTCATTCGCGATGGGCTCCGCTCGCTGCGGACGGGGCGCACGACGTTCGTGATCGCGCACCGGCTCTCGACGATCGCGAGCGCGAATCAGATTCTCGTGCTCGAAGATGGGCAGATCGTCGAGCGCGGTACGCAGCCTGAGCTCCTCCGGCTGGGCGGCCGCTACAAGCAGCTCTACGACACGCAGTACCGTGCCGAACAGGATCAGTTCATCAATCCGGGTGAGGACTTCACCCTCACCGAAGTCAGGGACGCCGTGAAGGTGACGGTGCGTCCCGACCGCTCACTCTGAGCACGATGCCGCGCGCGCCGCGCGGCATTCACGCTTCCCGCTTCGATCCCCACGGATGAAAAACCAATACTTCATCGTTCGGAATTCCGGTGTTCACGGCAAGGGCGCCTTCGCGCTGAAGGACATCCGCAAGGGAACCCGTCTCGTCGAATACGTCGGAAGCAACATCACGGCCGAGGAATCCGACCGGCTCTACGACGATACGAACGTGAAGAACCACCACACCTTCCTCTTCTCGGTCGACAAACGGAAGGTGATCGACGCGACCTACGACGGAAACGAGGCGCGCTTCATCAACCACTCGTGCGATCCGAACTGCGACGCGATCATCGAAAAGCGCCGCGTCTACATCGAGGCGAATCGCACGATCCGGAAGGGTGAGGAGCTCGCGTACGATTACAACTACGAGCGCACCCCGAAGACGACGAAGAAGGACGAACGGCTGTACAAGTGTCTCTGCGGCTCAGCCGAGTGCCGCGGCACCATCGTCTCCGCCAAGGTCACGATGCCGAGGAAGAAAAAGGCGGTGAAGAAGCCGAAGTCGAAGGTGAAGAAGAAGCGCGCCGCGAAGAAGAAGCAGACCAGGTCGAAGACGAAGAAGAGGTCCGGTCGCAGACGCTAACCCTCGATCAGCTTCGCCCTCCCACCTCGCCCACGAGCCGCGCGGATACCGCGCCGAGCGTGCGGCCGTCCTTCAGCGTGTAGTCGTAGTCTCCCTGCGTGACGCTGCTCTCGCGCACGATGAGCAGATCGCCCGACCGCCATGTATTCACCGCGGGGCGGTCGGGGAGATAGACCTCCCAGATCGTTCCGTCCGCGAGCACGACGTGCGTGCCTTCGTCGATCACGCGTGTGACACGATGCGCGTTGTACACGCTCGTCGGCTCCGCGTACGCGCGCGAGGAGTCGGCGCTGCGCGACGAAGGCGCCTGGTCGACATCCTGCGCCGATGCGCGCACCGACAGCGCGCCGCTTGCGATGGCGACCGTGGCCGCGATCGAGAGTGTGTATCCGACGATGCTCTGCGTTCCGATTCGCGTCCGCATGCTCCTACCTCCCCGAAATGTCCGTCGTCTGCGCGCGCCCCTCGCCGAATGCCCGCATTTCGAATCTTAGAACGTGTCGCAGCGCACAGTTAAACATCCCCTTAAGACGTGATATTTCTGCCCTGCAGAGTACGCATCTTGACAAGGATTGGCTCGTAGCCATGTTCAATTGACCGCGGACGACGCCTGAATTGTAACGTCCCGTTGCAGATGCGAGGGTGCTGATGTCGTTTGCTTCCAGCTCCACGTTTGGCGTTGTTGCAGCTGCAGCGATGCTCGTCGTCCCTGTATCGAAAGTGTACGGGCAGGAGGAATGCCAGTGCACCGCTCCGGGCGGAGAAAGTAGCCGGATCGCGAGCGCGATTGGCGGAGGACTCTTCGCCGGTCTGATCGCCGCAGTGATTCCGTTTCACCACGCGGGCGCCCTCGCCGCTGCGCCGAATGGCGCTGTTGCTCCCTCTGCGCTCACCACGATGTCCGACTCCACCGACATCGCGCCGGGTGACTCCGCGAAGCCGCAGCAGCTTACATCGCTCGCCGCCGTTCCGAATGGTGGCGCCGCTCCGAACGACGCAGGCGCTTCGCCCGTCGGCGGCAGAGCCGCTCCGATCTCCCGCACGTCCAACGGCGAATCCGCCGCTGCGCTTCCGGCAATCACGCCGAGTGATGCCGCAGCCGACGGGATGATCGCACCGAAGACAGCGACGATGCTTCCGTCGCTGGCAATGATCGGTGTGGGCGCGATGCTCATGGGGATCTTCTTCCTTCGCGTTCGCCGCCCGAGACTCCGCTCGCGCTGATCGCGCAGCCGACACGAACAAAAAAAGCGGGACCCGAATCTCGGGTCCCGCTTTCTTCATCCAGCGATGCTAGGGGCGATGACCACCACCGCCACCACCGCCACCACGACGTCCGCCGCCGCCACCACCGCCACCACCACCACGTGACTCGTGGGAGCCGCTGCTGCTGCGCTCAGGTGACCGCGCCCGACCCTCCGACCTCGGCTCACTCCTCGGCTCCGACCTCGGCTCATTCCTCGGAGCTGCCGACCGCGGCTCGGAGCGCGTCTCGACACGCGTCGGACGCGAATCTCCGCTGCGCGCGGGCTCGCGCTCGACGCGTGTCGGTGCTCCATCCGCGCGCCCACTGACGCGCGCCGGTGCTCCTTCCGCGCGCGGTGCGACGCGCGACCCACCATTCGTGTACGGCGGACGATCGCCGTTGATGCGTGTCCTGAAACCCGACTGGTCCCCCGACGTCGTGCGACGCGCGGACGGTGAGTCGTTGCCGCGCGAGGCGGTGCGCTGCGTGTTGAAGCGCGAAACACCGTAGAGCGGCGAGGCGCCGGTGCGCGAGCTCACGAACGAGCCACGATTGCGGTAACCGACCGAGCTTCCGACCGCGAAGGCGGAATGACTTCCGAGAGTGTAGCCCCCCCCGGGGCCGAGCACGACCGGACGATTCCGATACGTAAAGCCGTGGCCGAGCGTGTAGCCGTAGCCCGTCGCGCCGTAGCCGCGCGGATAGTAGCCACCGCCGTAGTAGCCACCGCCGTAGTAGCCGCCGCCGTAATAGCCGCCGCCGTAATAGCCGCCGCCGAAGCCGTACCCCGGGAAGCCGTAGCCATAACCGTACGGGCGCCCGTAGAAGCCGCCGAAGCCGCCGAAGCCGAAGCCAACGCCGAAGTACGACGGCGACGGATAGTAGCCATCACACCACGGATCCCAGCCGCCGTAGAAACACGAATACGAGGATGTAGGAACGATGTACGCGCGCTGCGTCGACGCATAGGCGCCCTCGACCGTATACGTCGCCAGATCGTAGTCGAAGTGGCTCCCGTTGGCCATCTGCTCGACGATGTTGGTCATCGCCGCCTCGGGATCACTCGATGACGCCGAGTCGTTCTCGAGCCTCGTGTAGTCCCAGTGATTGTTGCGGACGAACTCGTCGGGGTGGAATGCATCCATCGAGACGGCCGCGTACACGGTGCCGCTGCCGGTGCTCGTGACCTGAAACGCATCACGATCGCCGCGACTGCGGATCTCGTAGCTCTGTCCCGACTTCATGAAGTTGTCGTCGCCCGGATCGACGGGAAACAACACGCGGACGCGACCGTTCGCGTCGGTGTGCAGCACGACGACGTACCCGTCATCGCGCACCTTGACCGTCACGCGGGCACGGTCGCCGCGATTATAGCTATCGTGATCGAGCGTGACCCTGATCGCGGGCTCCGCGCTCGAAGTCGCTGGCGCCACTGTCGCTTTCGGCGCCGTGCCGGTCACGACTGAGAACAAGATTGGGAAAATGGCCGAGATCATGGATCCTCCTGGAGCATCCCGAGTCCGGTGCCCGCTGGCTCAGCGGAAAATCCGACTCGCTGCGGTATACTTAGGCGATCTTTGTGCCTACTGCTAAGTGCTTGCATAACATACGTTTAAATTCGCGAGACCGTTGAAAATGTCACCGTTCCGGGACAATCGGTGTATGGCCCGTGAGACAGCTTTCCTGCCCCTGAGACCCTGCTCCCCGCGATCCCGCGGCCTCTCCACCCCATGGCGATCGACTTGCACTTTCCCTGCCCATGCCCGCCTCACGAGTCTTTCTTCTTTCCCCAGCCTTCTGTGGCGGTCGACGCGCCAGCCTGCTCTTCAATCCCGATGCCGCCTTTCCCCTTGCCGTGCGACTTCGCGCCGGTGGCGTGCCGATCGGTGAGCTGTTCGCCTTCCTCAGCGGCCTCTACTTCCGTGGCAAGCTCGCCTATTCCCGCGCCTTCGCCAGTCCACCGCATGGCGCACCCGGGATCCTCGTCATCACTCCCACCCGAGGGCTGGTGGATGCCGACACGTTACTAACGCTCGACGACATGCGCGAGTTCGCGGAGGTGGACATCGCGACGCAGTCCGATCGCTTCATCGAGCCGCTCGCCCGCGACGCCCAAGCGCTCGCCGGAGCCTCACACCACGCCCCCGTGATTTTGCTCGGGAGCATCGCAACGGACAAGTACGTAGGCACTCTCGCGGCGGCATTCGGCGAGCGGCTCCACTTTCCCGAGAAGTTCGTCGGACGCGGCGACATGAGCCGCGGCGGCCTGCTGCTCCGCAGTGTGCGCGAGTCGAGCGAGCTGACGTACATCCCGGTGTCCGGCGCCACACGCCATGGCGTGCGGCCGCCCAAGCTCGTGCCGGTGCGATAGTGGCGACCGTCGCGAAGAAGAAGACGAAGTCCGGCGCCACGAGCGCGTGGGGTGCGGTGAAGATCCCCGCGGGGGTGCGCGACGCCGTCGTCCACACGAATGGCCACGACGTGCCGCTCACGAATCTCGAGAAGCTCTTTTGGCCGAAGCTCGGCATCACGAAGGGCGATCTGCTTCGCTATTACGTAGCCATCGCGCCGACGCTCCTGCCGCACCTCCACGATCGCGCGATGGTCATGAAGCGCTATCCGAACGGCGCCGATGGGAAGTGCTTCTTCATGAAGCGCGCGCCGTCGCCGCGCCCCGTCTGGATCGAGACGTGCGCGATCGAGCACGGCTCCGGAAGCATCATCGACTTTCCGATGGTGCAGGATCTCGCGTCGCTGCTCTGGGTCGTCAACCTCGGCTGCATCGATCTCAATCAGTGGTACGCGCGCTGCGACGACGTGCATCGCCCCGACTATCTCCACTTCGATCTCGATCCCGTCGTCGGCGCGACCTTCGCGCGCGTGCGCGAGACGGCGCTGCTCGTGCGCGAGGCACTCGAGGCGCTCGGCATGACGGTGCTCGCAAAGACCACCGGATCGAGCGGCATTCATCTCTACGTGCCGATCGTGCGCGGACCGCTGCAGAAGCAGGTGTGGACGTTCGCCAAGGAATTCGCGCGCGTCATGGAGGCGCGCGCGCCGAAGCTCGTCACTGCCGAATACCGCATCGCGCAGCGGCCACGCGGCCGTGTGCTCGTCGACTACAACCAGAACGCGTGGGGGCGCACGCTCGCGTCGATCTACTCGCCGCGTCCCACTCCGAAGGCAGCGGTATCGACGCCCGTTACGTGGAAAGAGATCGAGAACGGCATCGAGATCGACGACTTCCGCATCGACAACGTCCCCGCGCGGGTGAAGCAGCTCGGCGATCTGTGGAAACCGCTCCTCGCCACGCGCGGACGGTTCAAACTGGAGCGTGTGCTGTGAGTCTCCCGATCCCGCGCAGCTACGCGCCCATGGAGGCGCTGCAGGTCGGCGAGCTCCCGCTCGGCGACGAGTGGCAGTACGAGCCTAAGTGGGATGGCTTTCGTTGCCTCGTCTTTCGCGATGGCGACGCGGTCGATCTCATGTCGAAGTCCGGAAAGCCGCTCGGGCGATATTTTCCCGATGTCGTTGACGCCGTGCGAGCGATCGACGCTGAGCGCTTCGTGCTTGATGGCGAGATCGTGATTCCGGTCGGCAAGCTCCTGTCGTTCGATGAGTTGCTGCTGCGCATCCATCCCGCGGCGAGCCGGGTGAAGGCGCTGGCGGCGGAGCATCCGGCGATGCTGATCGTCTTCGACCTGCTCGTCGACGAAAAGGGAAGCTCGCTTGTGAAGCGGCCGCTGTCGGAGCGACGACCGGCGCTGGAAGCCTTCGCGGTAAAGCGGCTTGCGGGTGCGGGTGCGATCCGCCTTTCTCCGGCGACTACCACCGAGCGCACGGTGAAGCGCTGGTACGCGTCGGTGGGCTCGGCGCTCGACGGCGTGATCGCGAAGCGGCTCGATCTCGAGTATCAGAGCGGCACGCGCCTGGGGATGCAGAAGCTCAAGCAGAAGCGAACGGCGGACTGCGTGGTGGGCGGCTTTCGCTACGCGTCGAAGGGGTCGTCGATGGGGTCGCTCCTGCTCGGGCTCTACGACGAGGATGGCCTACTGAACCATGTGGGCTTCTGTTCGGCATTCTCGGTGGCCGAGCGTGCGGAGTTTACGCCGAAGCTCGAGGCGCTGAGGGGGAAACCAGGATTCACGGGGCAGGCGCCAGGTGGGCCGAGCCGATGGAGCACGGAACGGACGGGGGAGTGGGAACCGCTGAAGACGCAGCTCGTGGTCGAGGTGGAGTACGATCACTTCACCGGCGGACGATTCCGGCACGGCACCGGCTTTCTGAGATGGCGGCCGGACAAGGCGCCGAAGCAGTGCACGATGAAGCAGGCGGAGCGGGAGGCGGCATCCTCGCTGCTTTTGCTCGGGGCGGCCACGCGATCGGCGGGGAAGAAGAAAGGAGGCGTCAAAGCGAAGAGAAAGAGCGCTCGAAGGAAACCATAGCGGGCCGGACGGTATGTGTCTTGCCTCGGCGTAGAGCATCACGACCAGAGGATTTTATGAAGCGAGCGCTCGCGTTGGTGACGATCTGCGCCGCGGCGGTGGGATGCGCCGTGTCGACGCAGCAGGAAGTGCAGATGGGCCAGTCGTACTCGACGCAGCTGAATGCGACGCTGCCGGTGGTGACCGACCCCGCGATCCAGAGCTACATCAATCAGCTCGGGAACTCGATGGCGAAGCTCACCGGGCGAGCAGATCTCGACTGGCACTTCTTCGTCGTGAACACCGATGTCGTCAACGCGTTCGCGCTGCCGGGCGGATACATCTACATCAACCGCGGTGTGATCGAGCGTGCGACGGCGATGGACGAGCTGGCAGGAGTGATGGGACACGAGATCGGGCACGTCGTCAAGCGGCATTCCGTGAAGCAGATGCAGACGCAGCAGGGGGCGAATGTCGGGATCGCGCTGACGTGTGTGCTCACGCATGTGTGCGACAGCGATGCGTCGCAGGCGGCGATTCAGGTTGGCGGCGCGGCGGTGTTCGCGAAGTTCAGCCGGCAGGACGAGAAGGAGGCGGACGAAGAGGGTTTCAAGAACGTGATTCGCGCGGGAATCAGTCCGAAGGGGCTCGTCTCGTTCTTCCAGAAGTTGATGTCGGAGGAGAAGGGCGGGGGCTCACCGGTGGATGCGTGGTTCAGTGATCACCCGCTCACGCAGGACCGGATTGCGGACATCCAGAAGATGATCGACGCGAAGGATCCGGCGATTCTCCGGACGCTCACGGAGGACAACACCGCGTTCCATCAGTTCAAGGATCGTGTGCACGCGTTGCCGCCGGGACCGAAGCCCAAGGCGGCGACGCCGTAGCCGGCTAGCGCGCGGGGACGGCGGTGTAGACGACGCGCATCGCGCAGCTGACGGCGGCGGCGCGTGCGCGGTAGCGGAGCTTCAGTGCGGACGGGTGCCCCGCCTTCTCGACCGGCGACGCCGTCTCCGGCACGCTGGTGAGGTTGTTCCAATGCGCGCCGGCGTCATTCGACCACTGCACGAGTGTGCGCCCAGCGCTGTCGTCCGATGGAAGCGTGCGGGCGACGCACGGCGTAATCTCGGCAATCGTGACGACGCGGGAGAGATCACCCTCTGAGGCGACGATCGCGGGGGCGTCGGCCTCGGTCCAGCCGCCGGTGCCCGACGCCGCGGGGAAATGCAGGCTGGCGATTACGGGCTCGGTCGTCGCGAAGATCCCCCAGCGGGTGTGCGCTCGCACGACGAGTGCGTCGGGGGCGTTCGCGATCGTCGCCGAGGGTTCGGCGGTGGAGATCACTGCGAGTGCGGCGATCGCCGCAACGGCGTAGGGCAGAAAGGGCGGCATCTTTCGTTGCAGCGTGACGGATGAGTGACGATCGCTAGCCTCAAGAGACGCGACACGGATGAAAAGGAAACGCGCTTGCTATCGCGCGCGCGCGAGCGCATTCATCGGGTGGCACTCGTGCGACTTTCCCGTGTAGCAATCGTCGATGGCGCACAGTGTGCATTGTTCTGAATCACCTCTCGAGGAATACAGATGCAGCGTAGCGGCGAAGTGAAATTGCGTGGGGCCGTAGTGCGTGGCGTGTTGGCGGCAGGCGCGCTGGCGCTGGTCGTGGCAACGTCGTCGTGCGCGATGATGAACGGTGCTCGCGCCGGCCGTCCGGGGATCGAGGTGGTGGTGGGGAACGATGTGCGCCCGGCCCGCGATGTGGTCGTGTTCCTCGAGCGCCCGAACGGTGTCCGCCTCCGCCTCGGCGCCGTCCAGTCGGATTCGACGCGAACGCTGACCTATCCGTCGCACCTCGACCAGGGCGAGTACCAGCTCGTCGCCCTCGACGACGCAGGTGTGACCGTGGTCTCGCAACGCGTCTCGCTCTCATCGAATGAGCAGCGTGTGGTCTGGCAGCCGGGCGCTCGGAACGCGACGACGAGCATCATGCGCTGAACATTGGGGCTCTTCGGGGCTTTTTTTTGCACATGATTTTCGGGGTTTGTTCGGGTAAAGTTTGCCTCCCAACCTACCCGGAACTCCCCATGATGCGAACCTCCAAGCTCGAAGCGAAGCTCGAGCTCCTCATGTCGCTGGCCGGTGACGACAAGGAGGGGTTGCCTACAAAGCAGCTGCCGCCGAGGCTGCGGCATGCGAATGATGTCGGAGCGCTGAGGCCGTTGAACCTGCGGCCGGTTCGCATCGGGAGCAACGGTCCGCGCACGACGCTCATGCGCATCCTCATGACCAACGCATGCAGCTTCAACTGTCACTACTGCCCGATGCGGCGCGATCGCGACATGCCGCGGACGCTGCTCAAGCCGGCGGAGCTCGTGCGGATCTTCCTGGCGGCGGTGGCGCGCGAGTGGTGCACGGGGCTTTTTCTGACGACGGGAATTCCCGGGCGCCCGGTGAAAGTGATGGACGATCTCATCGAGGTGCTGACGCTCCTGCGCGAAAAGCATCGCTTCGCGGGATACATCCACGTGAAGATGGTGCCCGGTGCGCAGGTGGCGCAGATCGAGCGGCTGACACAGCTCGCGACGCGCGTGTCGATCAATCTCGAAGCGCCGTGCGGCGACACGCTCGCGCGCATCGCGCCGGAGAAGAATCTCGGGAGTGCGCTGGTACAGCTCGAGCGCGTGCGCGGACAGGTGAACGAGCGGCGGAGCGAGGAGCGGGAGGGGCGCCCCCGGAACGCGCTGCTGCCCGGAGGCACAGCGGGGATG
>JALYSW010000166.1 GCA_030854615.1 Gemmatimonadota bacterium | reverse complement strand
CGCGCCACGTGCGCGACTCTCTCGCCGCGCGCAACGCACATCCGCCGGTCGACAAACACTGATCGCACGCGCGCGACGGTGCGGGACTTGCCTTCCCCTCCCCCTCTACAACAGCGCGTCATTACTCGTGGAGGACAGCAGCATGATCACACTCGCAGACGCCCGTCGCATCATCGCCGCCGCCGAGATGACTTCTTCGGCATCCAGGATTCCAACCACGGCCGCGTGATGATCTTCGCCGGCGGCATCCCGATCAAAAAGGATGGCAAGGTCGTAGGCGCGATCGGCGTCAGCGGCGGAAAGGGGAAGCACGACCAGGCGGTCGCCGAGGCGGGGGCTGCAGCGTTCTAGGCTAGTCGTGCGGGGAAGGCGGCAAAGCGAGTAGTTGGGGAGAACTACGATCACGAAAAAGGCAGAAAAAAGCACGGATCGAACCCGACGCGGCGCGAATGACATTCCGCGGGCCAGCTTCGATCCGTGCATTTTTGGTTTTCATCCGTGATCGTAGTGGCAGGTCAGCCCCGCCACTCCCTAACCGCCAGCCGCTACCGGCTGAACGAGAACGAGAAGCTGTACGTCCCGCCGCCGTGATCGGAGCTCGGAAACTTCCACCCCGAAATCCGCTGCTTGATGCACGACTCCGCCTCGGACGCGCCCGGCCCCGACCACGTGCGCTTGGTGATGTCCACGCCGGTCACCGAGCCTTCGCTTGTGAGCGTCACGGCCACCGCCACCGATCCTGCCAGCGCCGGATTCGTCTTGAGCCCGTACTCCGAATAGCAGAACTGCAGCTGGGAGTTTCGCCCGCGCACGTAGTCGCCGAGGTCGGACACGTTGCGACCGGGGCCACCGACGTTCTCCGCGTGGATCACGCTCGGCGGCGCGACCTTCACCGTCGCGAAGCCGACGCCTCCGCCGCCACCGACGCCTCCAATGCCGCTCCCGGAGCCGGTGCCTCCCAGTCCCTCACCGAGGCCCCCGCGCCCCGGCGTGCGTGAGCTCTGTCCGCCCGCGCCATAGCCGATCACGGCCTTCCCCTGCGCGCCAGGCGCCGAGCCCGTCCCTGTCGCCACCGAGGTGCCGCGCAGCGCGTTCGACACGTCGCCGACCATGCCGCCGGTGTTGTTCGACGAGCCGCCGCCGAACGCGTCGTTGATCGCACGCGTGTCGTTCTTCGGTGGCCCACCCTTCCCACCGCCAGGATTTTTCGCCGGCGCTGCCGCCGTCTTCGGCGCGCCACCGCTGCTCGCCGCGGCGGCGACAGGCGCCGGCGTCGGAACAGGAATGTCCTCCGCCTTCACCTCGATGTTCACCGGCTCCTCTTCCTTGAGCAGGTTGATCGAGTTCGGCGGTGCCGGAAGGAAGAGCACGAGCAGCAGCCAGATGATCCCGAGCACCGCCGACATGCCGTACGAATACAGGATCGCCCGTCCCTCGGCGTCCGCGAACTCGTAGCGGAGCTGCCTCGTGAACGAGACATCGTCGACCTGCTTCCGCGCGGCGCGCGGCGGTCTCGCGTCGGCGGCCATTACGGAGCTCCCGGTGTGCCGGGGACTGTGGTGACGGTCGTTGCGTTCCCCGTCTTGTTCACCTGCAGCGAGATGTTCTTGAAGCCCGCCATGCGCGCCGTCTGCATCACGCGCGCGAGGAGGTCGTAGTGCATGCTGCTGTCACCCTGGATCGCGAGCGGCGTATCGAGCGACGAGTCCCGTGGCGTCGACTTCGCGCGCCGAATGGAATCGGAAGTGGCCTTGAGCGCGGTGAAGAGCGGCGGGATTACGAGCGGCTGCCCCGGATCGTTGGACCTGGCGCGTGCGGCATCGAGAGTGCTCATGAGCGGATGACCGGCGAGCGTGACCTGCGCCCCGATGCCGAGCGTGAGCTGCGAGAGTGCGACGACGCCGACTCCCGCGGTTGGAAGGCGGACACCGGGCACCACGGGCGACAGCTCGCCGACGGTGGCGGTGGTGAGTGCAAAGAACACGATCGACACGAACGTATCGACGAGCGGAATCAGGTTCAGCTCCGTCATCCGGAACTTCGAGAACTGCGCCGCCCGGCGCCCCATGCGCGCGTCTTTTGCTCTACTCATGCTAGGCACCCGCCGCGGCGCCGCGCGCCTTCGTGGTCAGCGAGATCCCCGTGAAGTGCGAGAGCTTCAGCCGTTCGAGCACGTGCACGAGATTCGCGTAGCTCACCTCATCCGCGGGAATGACCGTGACGTCCGCGTTCTGCGGATACTTGTTCCGGATGCTCGTCATCAGCGACTCGAGCTGGTCGAGCGAGCCCTTGTCCAGCCCCTGAATCACCTGATGAAAGCCGCCCTGCTCCGAGTGCTCGACGGTGAGCTTGTCGTTGTCGACGCGCACGGCAAGCAGGAGATTGAGCACGTCCTTCTCGGACTTGATCTTCGAGAGCTGCTCCGGCGTGTTGACGACGACGGGGGGCAGCGTGAGGTCGAACGACGTGAGCGCGGCCATCGTCGCCCCCTGATACGTCAGGAGGCTGAAGAACACGATGGACGTGAGGATGTCCACGAGCGGCACGAGATTGATGCCCCCGCCGTGCGTGACCGGCGCCCGTTCTGCACGCCGTTGTTTGGACCGGTGGAAAATTGAAGCCATACGATCAGCTCACGCGTGGTTGTCCGATGAGACGTTTCCCGGCGCTCCGCATGCACATCATGCGGAGAAAAACCGGGAAGCGGCCTACCGGTGACCGAGTCGGACGTCGGGACGATCGATGAGCGCGTTGATGAGACGCACCTGGAACTCATCGACCTGCTCGATGATGCCTTCCGCCTGGCTGACGAGGTACGCGTGCGCCACCGTCAGCGGGATCGCGGTGAACAACCCGAAGCCCGTGGCGTTCAGCGCGACCGCGATACCGGCCGCCAGTGCGGCGGATCGCTCCGCCGCCGCCGCCGTACCGACCGCCGCGAAGGCGCCGCGCAATCCGTAGATCGTACCGAGCAGACCGATCAGCGTCGCGACGTTCGCGAGCATCGGGAGATAGTGGAGCCGGCGGGTGAGGCGCGGGAGCACGCTCAGCGCCGCGGCATCCGCGACGTTCTGCAAATCCGCCTCATCGCGACTGCGGCTGCGCAGAATGAGCAATCCCATGTCCGGCAGCACTGCGTTCGACTGGCCGCAGAGCTTGATCGCATCTTCGATTCGTCCGGCGCGCACCAGCTGGATCACGCGCTCGAAGAACGTCCGCCCGTTGATCTTCGAGCGGATCACGATCATGTAGAATCGCTCGACGAACACGGCGAGACCGACCAGCGCCACCAAGAGAATGGGGTACATGATCGGACCGCCACTACGGAAATACTCGATCAGATTGCTCATCGACCTGTGTCCTCAGCGAAAGTTC
>JALYSW010000378.1 GCA_030854615.1 Gemmatimonadota bacterium | reverse complement strand
GGATCGCCCCGCGACGGAGCTCAACGCGGAGATCCTCGCGAAGTACCGGCCGGAGATGAGGAAGTTCTACTACGACTCGAAGAAGTTTCCGAATTACCTCGCGCAGCTCGGCATCACGTATCCGACGCTGCGCAGGGCGGACGGCAGCTGCGCGGCCACACCGAACACGTTGCAGTGAAGTCGGGTGGTGCGCGTCGAGTACTACATGTGAGAGATGGACAACCAACGGACGTTAGTTGTCGTTTCACCAATTGTCGTGGTTTGTTTTTCTCGGTTCGCGACACCCATCGCCTCACTGCACGTACCGCAGCACGTCGTACAGATACTTCACGCCAAAGCCGACATTGCTCACCGCCAGTCGCTCGTTGTTGCCGTGCATCCCGGTGTGCATATCCTCGTTCTCGACGAGGAACGGATCGAAGCCGTAGGTGACGATGCCGAGTGCGCGGTAGGTCGGGCGATCCGTCGCCGCGGTGAACATCGGCGTCGTCACGATCACATCGGGATTGCGATCGTGCGATGCCTTCTCGATCGCGCGAAAGAGATCCGTGTCGATCGGGCTCTGAAGCTTCGTTTTCGGCTCGATCTGATTCACCCAGTGGACCGCCGTGTCGTTGGCGATGCGCTTGAGCGTGTTGAGAAAGGTGAGCGGGTCCGTGTCCGACAACAGACGGATGTCCATCTGCGCCGATGCCTCGGCTGGAATGACGTTCGTCTTGTTCGATCCCTGCAGCATCGTGAGCGAGATCGTGTTCCGCAGAATCGCGTTCCAGTAGATGTTGTCCGTCAGCCATTTGCGCGCGCGAGGGATTTTGATCGCGCTGCGCACGTCGGCGAGCCACGTGCGCTGCTCGCCCTTGTACTCCGGTGAGATGTCGTGCAGAAACTTCTGCACGTCGGGGAGCACGTGCAGCGGCGTCTCGAACTTCGCGATGCGATCGAGCGCGGCAATGAGCCGCGGCACCGGATTCTGCTTCGTCGGCCGCGAGCCGTGCGATGGCACGCCCGTGACCACGACCTTCTGCCAGAACGTCTGCTTCTCGGAGACTCCCACTCCATAGTACTGGAGCTTCCCGTTGACGACGAGATTCTCGCCGCCCTCGGTCATCAGGAACTCGACGTCCTTCAATAAATCGGCGTGGTTCTTCACGAACTGGACGGCGCCGTCGCCGCCGAACTCCTCGTCTGCATTGCCGATGAAGACGATATCGCGATTGAGCGGAATGCCGCTCCGCTTGAGCGCGATCATCGCCATCAGCTGCGCGATCGCCTGTCCCTTCATGTCGAGCGAGCCACGCCCCCAGATGTAGCCGTCCTTCACGACGCCTGCAAATGGGTCGACCGACCAGAACGCCGGTGCGACGGGAACGACATCCATGTGGCTGACGAGCGCCACCGCCTTCTTCGATCCGTTCCCCTTGAGCCGCGCGTACAGATTTGCGCGATTCGCTCCCATCGCCGTCGTGTCGTAGATGGTCGCTTCGATTCCCTCGCGGTCGAGGATCTTCTTTAGGAAATGCGCCGCGTCGAGCTCGTTCCCCGGCGGATCCGTCGTGTTGACCTTGATGTAGTCGGACAGGTTGCGAAGCGACTCATCGCTGAGGGCGCCCCAATCGAGGGCCTGCGCACGTGCGCCGGTAACGATGCAGAGGAGGAAGCAGACGAGCAGGGAAACGGTGCGGCGCATGTACCAAGCCTCGTATAGGGTCTGCGTATGAGAACAGCCGGACGACCATTGCGCAATCACTTGCGCACCGTCTTCCGATGACGCCCGCTATATTTCACCCTTCGCGTGTCCCCGTCGGACAGGCTTTTCCCCGATCAAATATCCGGAGGCGACGCCAGCATGCGCCGCACCATGTGCAAGTCGAAGGTTCATCGCGGCGTACTCACCGGCGCCGATCTGAATTACGAAGGAAGTCTGACGCTCGATTCCGTGCTGATGGAGGCCGCGGACATCCTCCCCTTCGAGAAAGTGCAGGTGGTGAATGTGAACAACGGCTCGCGTCTCGAGACGTACGTCATCGAGGGAGGGCGCAACAGCGGCACTATTCAGCTCAACGGAGCAGCCGCGCGGCTCGGCGCCGCGGGCGATCACGTGATCGTGATCAGTTACGGGGACTACGAAGCGAGTGAGCTGGGAAAGTTCACGCCCAAGCTCGTGTTCGTGGACGACAAGAACCGTATCGTCCGCGAGAAGGTTCACCGCGCCCGGTAATCGCTCCAGGGCAACAACCGCGCGGCGCTTCCTCCAACCGGTTACTCGACCGCGTTGCGGTCTAACATAAAAGATGAAAGTGCTCGTCGCCGCCGACAGCGTGCTGATCCGCCGCCTCATCGAGGCGGCCGTCGTCGATCGCGGTCACGAGCCGATTGCCGTCGCGGACGGCGCCGAAGCATGGAAGGCGTTCGCGAACGTCGTGAAGCGGCAGTCGCAGCTCGAAGCGCCGACGACGGTCGAGTATCTCACCGACGCGACGATGCTCGACCTCTCGGAGCGCAGCTCGCGCTCGCTGCTTCCTGGCGGGCGAGCGCACGTGCAATTCGCCCAATCCTCGCCATTCGCGAGGGCGCGCCATCGGCAGAAAGTTCCCCGACACGCTCGCATCTCATTGATACACAAAGGGTTCGGCAGCTAGAACTAATTGGCATAGGGTTCGCTTTTCTCCCCAGCGAATCATTCACCCTTGCCGGACCTTCGTACGAACATCCCGACCATCGAACAGGCCAACGGAGAGATTCTGCTCTGGCAGAGTAGAATCCGTCTCGGCTTCGCGCTCCTCATTGCATCGATCGGGACCGCGCTGCTCGCATCCGACGCGGTGCCGCATATCTCGTCGTCGAGCGTCGCGGCGGTCGTCGCGTACGTGCTCGTCACCGTGCTGCTCACGATGCTCGTGCGGCGCACAGGCGAGGCGACCCAAGGCGTCGTGCTCGCGATCGTCGCCGCCGACATCCTCTTCGTCTTCGCGATCACGGAAGTCGCGACGCCGCCGGAGTACTACAGCCGTTCGCTCCTTCTGGGCTTCGCGATCCTTCACCTCAGTGAGTTCTACTTCGGCCGCAAGATCGCGTGGGGGGCGCTCGCCACCATCGTCCTCGGCTACGTCGGCATGATCCGCAACGTCACTGGCGACGGCAAGGCGCTCGGATGGCCGCAGGAGCTCGCGTCACTTGCGGTGTTCGTGCTGGCGGCGTCGTCGTTCATCATCCATTACGGCTCGTTCAAGGAACGGCTGCATCGCATCGCGACGCTGTTCGAGCGCGCGCAGGAGGGCGACTTCAGCGAGGAGTTCGATCTCGCGCACGAGAAGCGCCCCGATGGCGTGACGATGGTCGGCCGCGCCTACAACCGCGTGCGCGCGCAGCTCGCGAACCTCGTGCTCACCGATCCCTTGAGCGGATGCCTGAATCGCCGAGGGCTCGAGCAGCAGCTCAAGCGCGAGCTGGCGCGCGCCGCACGCACGGGGAAGGACGTCGCACTGCTCGCGCTCGACGTCGACTACTTCAAGGACATCAACGACAGCTGGGGCCACCAGGCTGGCGACACGGTCATCCAGGAAGTGGGCGAGCTGCTTCGCTCGATCGCGCGCGGTGGCGACTGTGTCGCGCGCACGGGCGGCGACGAGTTCACGCTGTTACTCCCCGAGACCTCGGCCGCCGGTGCCTTCCGTCTCGCGACGCGCGTGCGCGAGGCCGTCGCGCTGCATCGCTTTCCGGGCGTGTCGAAGCTCGCGGTGTCGGTGAGCATCGGCTTGGTCGCCGATCGCGTGCACGACGAGAACATTCTGCACGACCTGCACTCGCGCGCGGACGAGGCGCTTTACGCGGCGAAGGATGCGGGACGCGACCGCGTCAGCATCTGGACGCCGAACCTCCGCGCGCTGGCGGTGACGCGCGCGTCGCAGCAGATCGCGCGCGCGGGCTAGTCGCGCGGGTCAGCTCTTCGCTTCCTCACGCGGCAGCGGCACGTCCATCATCCCTTCGCTCACCATCACCGCGCTTCCGCCGACGCGCACCGCACTCACGTCACCATCCGCCTTGTCCACCTCGAGATGGATGAAGCTCGGCCGCTTGATCTCGAAGCCCTGCTCGACGAGATAGCTGAAGCTTCCACCAGGCGCACTCTCTCTCGCGCCGAGATAGCCGCCGAGCGCCGCCGCTGCCGATCCCGTGGCCGGATCCTCAATGATCCCCTGTCCCGGCACGAACACGCGCGCGCGAATCACACCGTCGCGCTCCGCGTCGCGCGCGAATACCATGATGTCCGGCGCCCAGTACGATTTGAGCGCCGAGTCCCACTGATCCATGCGGACGCGCGCGCGCCGCACCGCGTCGAGGTCGCGCAGCGGCACGAGCAGAAACGGAAAGCCGCACGAGATCGCCTGTGGTGCGGACATGCCGCCAAGGATGTCGGACGGATCGAGCGAGAGCGCCTCGGCGAGATGCGTGCGCCCTGGCGGTGGTGGGCCCGTCTCCGGCAGCTTCGCAACGGCGAGCTGCGCGAACTCCGGTTGCTTGAAGCCGCCACGCACGAGCACCGGCACCGGGCCCACCCCCTCTTCGAGCACGATGCGCGCTTCGCCATCGAGCGGAATTTCGCCGAGCGCCGCGAGCGCGAACGCGCAGCCGACTGTCGGGTGGCCGGCGAACGGCATCTCGAACACCGGCGTGAAGATGCGCACCTTGCGCGTGTGCTTCGCGTCGGCAGGCGGATAGACGAACACCGTCTCCGAGAGATTCAGCTCGAGCGCGATGCTCTGCAGCGCAGAGTCCGGAATCTTCAATGCGTCCGGGAACACCGCGAGCGGATTGCCGCCGAAAATCCGATCCGTGAAAACGTCCAGCGTATAGAAGCGCGCCCGCATCGAGCGCGGGGGAGGCGTCGCCACCGGCTACTCTGCCCCCATGAACGGGTAGCGGAAGTCGTGCGGCGGCGCGAAGGTCTCCTTCACGCTCCGCGCGCTGACCCACCGCGCGAGATTCAGCATCGAGCCGGCCTTGTCGTTCGTTCCCGACGCGCGCGCGCCGCCGAACGGCTGCTGCCCGACCACCGCGCCCGTCGGCTTGTCGTTGATGTAGAAGTTCCCCGCCGCATCGCGCAGCGTGAGCATCGCCTTCTGCACGGCCGCGCGGTCGCGCGCGAAGATCGAGCCCGTCAACGCATACGGTGACGTCGCGTTCACCGTGCCGAGAATCTCGGCGAACTTCGCATCGGGATAGACGAACGCCGTGACGACGGGGCCGAAGATCTCCTCGCACATGAGTCGATACCCCGCGTCCTTCGCCTCGACCAGCGTCGGATCAACGAAGAAGCCCGTCTCGCCACGCGCCGTTCCGCCCGCGATGATCTTCGCATTCTTCTTCGCGTCATCGAGATAGCCGCCGATCTTGTCGAACGAGCGCTTGTCGATCACCGCGCCCATGAAGTTCCGGAAGTCTCGCACGTCGCCCACCGTGATTTCCTTCATCATCGCGACGACGCGATCGCGCACCTCCCCCCACAGCGATTTCGGGATGTACACGCGGCTCGCGGCCGAGCACTTCTGCCCCTGGTACTCGAAGCCACCGCGGATGATCGCGACTGCGAGCGCCTCTGCATCTGCCGTGTGGTGCGCGACGATGAAGTCCTTGCCGCCCGTCTCACCGACGATGCGCGGATACGAACGGTAGTTGGCCGTGTTCGCGCCGATCTGCTTCCACATCATGTTGAAGACGTTGGTGCTCCCCGTGAAGTGCAGCCCCGCGAAGTCGCGATGCGACAGTACGGCGTTCGAAATCGCGATCGGGTCGCCCGGCAGGAAGTTGATCACCCCCGGCGGCAGCCCCGCCTCCTTCAGGATTTCCATGA
Source organism: Gemmatimonadota bacterium (assembly GCA_030854615.1). Lineage (GTDB taxonomy): Bacteria > Gemmatimonadota > Gemmatimonadetes > Gemmatimonadales > Gemmatimonadaceae > FEN-1250. The sequence goes on along the minus strand of JALYSW010000378.1, from coordinate 3,010 downwards.
TGTAATGCGCGCTCAGCATTGCCGTCGCCGACGGCTTCCAGAGCACCGTGTTCCCCATGAGCGCCGGCGCCGTGGAGAGATTGCCGCCGATCGCCGTGAAGTTGAACGGCGTCACCGCGTAGATGAAGCCCTCGAGCGGACGATAGTCGGTCTGGTTCCAGATCCCCTTGTCGCTAATCGGTTGATCGGCGTAGAGATTCTCTGCGAAGTGCACATTGAAGCGCCAGAAGTCGGCGAGCTCGCACGCCGCATCGACCTCGGCCTGAAACGCGGTTTTCGACTGGCCGAGCATCGTCGCGGCGTTGAGCGTCGCGCGATAGCGTGTGGAGAGCAGCTCCGCTGCGCGCAGGAAGACACCGGCGCGCTCCTCGAACGGCCAATTCCCCCAGTCCGCGCGCGCACGCTCGGCCGCGTCGATCGCCTTCGCGACGTGCTCCACGGTGGCGCCGTGCCACTGGCCGAGCACGTGCTGATGCGCGTGAGGCATTACGACGTTCGCGGTGTCGCCCGTGCGGATTTCACGTCCGTCGATCACGATCGGGATGTCGACGACTTCGTTGGCCATCGATGCGAGCCGGGCCTTGAGCTCCGCGCGATCGGCGGTGCCGGGCGCGTAGCTGCGGATCGGCTCATTGGCGGGCGGCGGCGTGCGGCGGTGGCCGTTGAACGCTGCGACGATCGGTGCAACGAGCGGCGCCGCGGCAGCTGGTGCTGGTGCGGCGGGCGCAGAGCTTGGGGCGGCCGGTGCGGTCTTGGTGGCGGCAGGCATGACGACGAATCGCTATTCTAGAGGGGCGCGCGCATCACCCGTGCAGGGCTGCAGACCGCATTGCAGAGACCTGAAAAGGTGCAAGGCGCACGCCATTGCACGCAAGCTCTTACACTAGGACTTATGACTCTCCTGTTCGGCGCGCATACGGTTGACAACGGTGGAATCGACATGGCGGCCCTCCGCGCGGGAAATGGCGGCATGACGGCGCTCCAGATTTTCACCACGATTCCGAAATACTACGGCGACAAACAGTCGATTCGACCGGAGCGCGTGGAGCGATTCAAGGCCGCACTGAAGGAGGCGGGAATCGAGCCAGAGAACGTCGTCGTGCACTCGGCGTACGTGCTCAATACCGCGTCGACCGATGAAGAGAAGTGGGGGCGCGCACGCGACGGGCTCGCGAAAGAGCTCGAGCGCTCCACCGCGCTCGGCGTTGGGCAAATCTGCTTTCATCCGGGAGCGGCGACGGGCGGCGATCGCGCGTCTGCGGCGAAGCGCGTCGCGAAGGCGATCACCCACGCGCTCAAGACCGTGAAGGGCGATACGCGCGTGCTGATCGAGAACACGGCGGGCGCGGGGCTCACGATGGGGCGCACGCCGGAAGAGATCGGGATGATGCTCGAGGATGTCCCCGTGTCGCTGCGCGACCGCACGGGCTTCGGGCTGGACACGTGTCATCTTTTCGCAGCTGGACACGACATCAGCGAGTCCAGGGCGGCGCTGACGCGGATTCTCGATGAATTCGAGGAGGCGGCGGGATCGCCGCCGTCGTTCTTTCATCTGAACGACAGCGAGGGCGCGCTCGGCTCGAACAAGGATCGCCACATGCTGATCGGGGAGGGGAAGATCGGGAAGGAGGCCTTTGGTTGGCTCCTCGCGGACAAGCGCGCGAAGAAGGTGCCTCTCATTCTCGAGACGCCGCAGGCGCACTTCGAGATTGCGGACGATGATACCGCGCCGGATCCTTACGACGTGAAGATGATGAAGCTGCTGCAGGGGATGGTCGCGAAGAAGTAGCGTGTGCGTCGTGGGATATCCTGTCGATGCCCGCGAGGAGGGCGCACTCTCACGCGACGGCAACCGTGATCACCGGCGTCCGCTTCCCGCTCCACCGAAATCGATAGGTCTTCGCGCGGCGCACGTTCATCACGAGCGCCGGTCGAAAGCATGCGAGGCACGTGCCTCCCGCGCGGCGCACGCTCGGGTAGATGACGCCGAGCGAGGCGGCTTCCATGAGCTGCGCTGCGAGCGTCTGTGAGGCGACGTAGCTCGCGGGATCGAGACATGCGTCGAACGCCGGATCGCCGCGCAGGTCGTGGAGGTCGCAGCTGAAGTCCGCGAGGTAGTCGTCGAACGTGACATCGTCCTCGTAGCGGCCGATCTCGTCGAGGTGCATCGTCTTGTGAAAGGCGATCTCGGCCTGCGCGGTGCGGATCTCGAAGGCGGCATACCACGCGCCGCGATCGGGGTCGTTGAAGCGGCTGCCCAGTGGGTGGGCGTGCGTGAAGGAGGCGTTGACGGTGCGGTAGTACGGCACGCCGAAGAGCAGCTCGTGAACGCGGATGCCGGGGAGCAGATCGTTCTCGGCGAGGAGACGATCGTTGGTCGCGTTGTCGAGATCGTAGAGCTGCGCAAGCTCGGATGCGTCGCTGGTGAGGCGCGCGAGCACGGTGCGTCCCTCGTCGCGATGTTGCGACGGGATGAGCCGGTGGGTGTCGTTGCGGCGAACGTGCGAGAGGCGAGGAAGCGCGCTCACATCCCGCCGCGGCGCGCGTCGAGCAGGCGACGCACCGTCTGCAGTGCGTTGACGCCTCCCTTGAGCATGTAGGCGAGCGGCGTGCTGCCGCCGAAAATGCGATTCGTATTCGGCAGACGCACCCAGTCGTCGGCGAGTGCGGGGCCGTGGAGGATGTTGAGCGCCTTGAAGATCCCGATGAGATAGGACACGCGGAGGAGGGTGTCGGCGTCGAGCACGCGCCCGGACCGGTGCTTCTTCATCTCGTAGTATGGCCCGTTGGTGACGCCGCCGAGGAGGGCGCGGGCGTCGTCGTCGCGAACGCTCCAGCGGTCGATCATGGTGAAAAAGGCGTTGAGCGCGGCCGGGCTGAGTCGCTCGCGGGCGGACGGCGAGACGAGGTCGACGAGTGGGGAGGGCTCGTAGCGAGTGGTGGGATACCCTCTGGCGGTCATGGGGTACAACTCCTGTTCAGGAGTACAATATATTCGATTCAGGAGCAA
>JALYSW010000375.1 GCA_030854615.1 Gemmatimonadota bacterium | reverse complement strand
CCGCGCGGCAAGAGGCTTCACGCGCGATCGGGCCGTAGCCTTCAGATAACCGCGGGTCGATCCGTCAGCTGATGGCCCCTCACGAAACTCGCAGGTGTCGACTCGAACGGGCTGCGAGTGGGGCGTGGCGCCGCTCTATTTTGTGATCGCGCTCCGCGTTGCGGCGTTGTATTCTGCATGTCGCTGGCACATACCTGTCAAGCGAACGGGTCGTGGTAACTGTCGAATTCTGACCTATACCAGGAGCGTGAGGGGTGAAGAATCTGTTTGATGCGGAAAGGGTTGCGGAGATAAAGGGGAGGCTTGCCCGATTGCGAGCCGACAGCGAGCGGCGGTGGGGAACGATGAGCGCGACGCAGATGGTTGCGCACTGCGCGATTGGGTCTCAGATGGCGACCGGCGAGCACAATCCGCCGAGACTGCTCATCGGACGCGTGCTCGGTCGGATCATCAAGCCGCTGGCGCTCCGCAACGACGCACCGATGAAGAAAAATTCGCCGACCGCGCCGAGTCTGGTGGTGAAAGGGGATCCGGACTTCGAGAAGGAGCGCGCACGTCTTCAGGAGATCATCGATCGCTTCGCGGCGGGCGGCCCAAAGGGTTGCACGACGCACCCGCACTGTTTCTTTGGCCCGATGACGCCGGATGAGTGGGCGGTGCTGATGTACAAGCACCTCGATCATCATCTGCGGCAGTTCGGAGCGTAGCGGCCGAGCGGTCGCGAGACGCGCACGAAACAATCGTGGAGCGTCACCTTACCGGTCACCTGGGAGGTCGCGCGCTCTCCGCGGTTGCGCAGCTCCGACGCTCCACTCTATGACCCGACTGGGAATCGAACCCAGGACCTACGGATTAAAAAGTCGATGCCCGAGCGCGAGACGTCGATCGAAGTTCTCGTGAAAGACGAGCCACGCGATGAGTGCGGCGAACACACCTTCGAGGCTCAGAAGCCGTGATGCGCTTGAGGCGGGAGTTTTCGTGAGGCCGACCAGCAGCAACAGCGGGCCGCACACGCCGCCTATTGCGATGGCAGGGGCGAGCCATGGCGCGTCCCGACGCGTGAGCGGTGCTTCGGCGCGCTTCCGTCCTTTCCTCGCGATGAGCACGATGCCAAGGCCGGCGCCGGAAACGAGATAAAGCAATCCCGCAAGGAGTTGCGGAGTCGTGAGACTCAACAAGCCCTTTGCCAGTGGCGTGCTGAGGCCGAACAGTACCGCGGCACCAAGCGCGAAGATGACGCCCCTATCAATCGGCCTTCGTGCCCGCCTGTTTGTGCTCACCTATCTCACTTCGTCGCTGGCTCGAGAATTCGCAACACCGGCCTGCCGTCGACGACTTGCAATGGAAGATAGATGCGATGGGTCTTCGGATCGACCGCCACCGTGTGCGCGTGCGGCGCACGATATTCGCCGAGCGATGTCAACGCACCGTTTCGTTCCTCGAACATGGCGAGCGCGCCCGACTCGCACGCCACGTAGAGTCGCTGCAATCCCTCGTCGAACGCGAGCACATCCGGCTCGTCGGGAACCTTCAGCGATGCCGTCGTGCGCATCGTACGAAGATCGATGACCAGCAGCTTGGCGTCGCCCTCGCACGTGATGAATGCGAGACGATGGGGCTCATCGATGAGAGAGCCGTGCGGGTGCTCGCACGCCATCGCGTACCGGGCGACAATGCGATGCGTGCCGGGATCTATCGCGGCGAGATCGTTCTTCGTTTGAACGGTGACGAGCGCGCAGTGCGAGACTCCATCGTAATGCGTGTTTCCCGCCTCGCCGCCGAGTGGTATGAGCGCGACGCGAGCATTGGTACTTCCATCGATGACCAGGTCATTTCCGCCGTGCTCATCCGAGACGAAAATTTGGTGCTCGTCCGGCGCGTACGCGATGCCGTCCGGAAAGTCCGCGCCGAGTACGCGCGCTACAACCTTGAGCGTCTGGTCATCGACGACCGCCACTTCGTGTCTGTCCGTCACCGACACGTAGACTTTGTGCAGCGCGGGAACCGCCCACACGCCGGTCGCACCAGGAAAGCCTTCGAGACTCGCCACGAGCTTTCCGCTTCTCGTATCGAACACGTCGAGGCGATCGCCGCGCATGTGCGAGATGTAGAGTCGGCCGGTCGTCGAGTCGAGACTCTGATAGTCAAAACGCTTGGCTGCACCGGGAAGAGGAATATCGGCGACGACCCTGAATTTCGCAGCTGTCGCAGGCTCGGAGGCATTCCTGCTAGGCGACGTCGCGTCCGGCGGCGGAGCCCATGTCGCGGGTGTCATCGATGTCGTGGTCGCAGCGCACGATCGCTGCTGAGCGCTCGACGAGGTTGTCGTACTTGTCGAAAGCAGCGCAAGAAGGAGTAGCGTGCTACCCAGACTGCGCACTCGCATTGGCGAAACGACGTCGTTCGAGTCTTTCATTCTACTCCTGAGTGAAGTGCTTCGAGCATTTCGACCACCGCCAAACGTCGCAATCTCGCCAGCGAGAGGTCTTCACCTTGATGTGATCCAGCGCCGCCCGGAAGCCGGCGGCGAGCGTCGACGCATCATTGTTGACCCAGAAGTGCATAAAAAACAATCTCGGGGTGTCATCGAGCATGTGACTGTGGATCGCCGTCACCGCGATGCTGTGGCTGGTGAGCGCGTGAATGACCGGATTGACCTCATCTCCTGTCATCACGAAATCCCGAGTGACCACTGCTTTCCCGCTACCAGAAGATTGAAAGTTGATCGCCGTCGCGACGCCCATGGGACGGCGGCGCGCAACGCCGCTCGATGAAGCCCGTTTAATTGGAGGCGTGCACGCGATTCGGAAGGCTCGGAGAGCCGGACGCTGCGTTAGCGATTGCCCCGAGCTAGCGCGGAAGGCGGAACCATCCCCATCAGCCGCATGTAGCTGGCGACCTGGCTATAGTGCTCTGCGAGATCGGTGATGAAGAAAAGCAGCGCTCGCACTCGAAGAACGCTGTCGCCTGGAGTTGCTCCGAGTGAGACACTGTCCGTGATCCTCGCGTCGTTCACGTGCGCGACCGCATTCGCACAGAACATCAACGACGCACGAAGTCGCGACACAAGCGTATCCTTGGGCCACGCTGCCTTCGCGGTGTCGGGCTGTGAATTCTTCGCGTCAGACGGCGCGTTTTGTCCGCCTATGGAGGTACACAAGGCGTAGTTGGCGTGCTCAAGGTGCTGAGCAATGAATCCGACGCTTTGTTGGGATGGGGTCGGGCGATAAGCGTAGCGGTTCGCCGGAATAGAGTCGAAGGCCGCGAGCAGCAGTCCGCCGTAGTGGCCACCGAAATCGCGAAATGACGCGAGGACTGGGCTAGCCGTCGGCACCGGCGACGCGGCACCCTGAGCGCGAAGCATTGTCGGTGTCATGAAGCTTCCGATTCCCAGCGCACAGTGACTCGTAATCAGTGCGCAAACGATGTACCGGCGCTGCGAAGTCAGCATGACCTTCTCTGCAGTGCACTTCAAGATCTAGCTCCTGCGGGAAATGAGTCTAAGCACGCGCCCAGATGCAAATCACACACTAGGCGCACGCATTCACCCTCGCAATTTCTGTAACTCTATGACCCGACTGGGGATCGAACCCAGGACCTACGGATTAAAAGTCCGTTGCTCTAACCAGCTGAGCTATCGGGTCGGTCCGTCGCGCACTCACTCGCGACGACGAAATCTCTGACACACGCGGTCGCTTCTCAACCCCAACGACTGCCTTACTGCCCGTCCCACTCGCCCGAGATGTTGAAGGCGCCCTTGATGCATTTTGCAGGATCCGCACTGGACAGGGTGCGAAAGTCGACGTTCAGCGGCGTCGAGATGGTCCGCACGTGTTCGCCGCGCACGCATCGCCAGAAATGCTCCTGGCCCGCAGACCCTTCTCCGATTCGCCCGATGCCGCGCCGCCGCCAGCCGTCACCACGTAGCTGCACGACCATTCGTGCCCTGCGCATCGGTGACCATCATCTTCTTCGCCATCGACTCTCCCCATTCGCTTTGTTTCGACTGTCGCGCCTCAGCTGCGCTTCAGACTCACGCGCTCGACCCACGTCGCAAACCGCTCGAGAAACAGCTCCAGGCGCTTCCTCACCGCCTCGTCCGTTACTGTGCCATCCTCATCGACGAGTCCGGCCTTCCAGTGAAGATACAACTCCGGTTGGCCCATCATGACCATTTGCTGCGGAGAAAGAATATTTCGTAGATGCTGCTGCGCTGCCGCGGTCCCCGTCGGTCCCGTCGATGCGCCCATCATGGCCGCCGGCTTTCCGATCCAGCAGCTCGAACCTGCAGGACGCGACCCCCAATCGATCGCATTTTTGAGAAGCGCCGAGATCGATCGGTTGTGCTCCGGTGTCACGAAGATCACCCCATCCGCCGCAGCGATCTCGGCCTTCATCCGCAGCACCTCCGCTGGCGGCTCCTTCGCGATATCGACGTTGAAGAACGGGAAGTCGTCGATGCGCACCTCGACGAACGTGAAGCGATCCTTGCCGAGCAGCTCGAGCGCGCGCGCCATCCGCCGGTTGATGGAGTCGCGACTCGCGCTGCCGACGATGATGGCAACTGTACGCATGCACTGTTTCCCGTAGCTGGCGTGAAGGACGAGCGAGGCCGAAAGCTAAGCCTTCACGAGTGAGCAGGCGGCTGCCCAAGGCCGTCCTCGGCTACCTTTATCGGTCGGTCACGATCAACGTGGCAGATCATCCTCCTTTCTTTGCCGGAAATCACATGTCCCACACCAAGTCGATCCCCGCCCTTACGCTCGCCGGCGCGAAGGCGATGCTCGCCGCGGCCGAGTCAGAGGGGCTCAAAAATGGATGGAATGTCTCGATCGCCATCGTCGACGCGTCGGGCGGGCTCGTCGCCTTCTCGCGACTCGAGAACACCCAGCCCGCGAGCGACATGATCGCGATCAACAAGGCGCGCACGGCCGCGCGATTCAAGCGTCCCTCGCGCCTCCTGGAGGAATCCGTCGCGGCCGGCCGTCACGGTCTCCTTGCCGTCGACGGCATGCTTCCGATGCAGGGCGGACTCCCGATCGTCGTCGACGAGCATTTCATCGGGGCGATCGGCGTCAGCGGCGTGACGGCGGTGCAGGACGAGCAGGTCGCGCACGCAGGGCTCGCGGCCTTCGTTCGCTAGCCATGGGCTCGCACTTCACGTGACATCAGGGACGAAGAAGGCGCTGCGGTGGGTTTTCAGCATCGCGATGCTCGTCGCGGTCGTGCTCTACGGTCGCACGATCGACTGGAGCGCCGCGTGGGCCGCCATCCGCTCCGCGTCGATCCCCATTCTCATCGTCGCGACGCTCGCCAACTTCATC
>JALYSW010000164.1 GCA_030854615.1 Gemmatimonadota bacterium | reverse complement strand
GTGTCGCTCGCGCGGCGACGCAGCGTGCCGGCGCCGGACTCGAGCTTGTCGGCGAGCGACGTCTTCAGCTGTACAGCCCGCTCGCGGATCGTCTCGGCCGATTCCTCCACCTTGTCGTACACTCGCTGCTCGGCCTCGCCCGCACCTTGATCGTTCAGTCGTTCTTCCATGATCGCTCCCGGCTATGTGTCCAGAGTTCCAAACTAGCAGGGGCTATGCTATGACGCGCAGTACGAATCGAAAGCCCCAACGAGATCTTCGGCGATCTCCGTCGACGTGCGCCCCTCGATACGGTTGCGCTCGAGCATGAACACGACCTTGCCGTCCTTGAGCAGCGCGATCTGCGGGGACGACGGACGATACCCCGTGAAGTAGCCGCGCGCGCGCTCGGTGGCGTCGAGATCCTGCCCCGCGAACACCGTCGTCACGGCGTCCGGTTTCGTTGCGTTCTTCAGCGCCATCGCCACCGCGGGGCGCGCATTGCGCGCGGCACATCCGCAGATCGAGTTGACGACGACGAGCGTTGTGCCGTGCGCGTCCTTCAGCTGCGCATCGACATCGGCCGAAGTACGGAGCTCGCGGACGCCGAGGCTGGTGAGTTCCGCGCGCATCGGAGCGACAAAGCGTTCATCGTATGGCATGCTGGCACTGTGGTGAGAGACATAGGAAAGCTAACGACTTTCCCGCCCTCTCGACGCCCCGTTACGAGGTGATATCGCGCTTCTCCGCGCGCGCCGAATGCGCCTCGATCGCCTCCTCCGCCTTCTCCATCTCGCGCTCGTCGTGGATCTTGATCACGGTCGAATCCCGGTGCTCGTGCTTGAGCAGCGCGTATCGCACGGTCTGCACGACCACCGCGAGCACGAGGCTGAAGGAGAGGATCGCTATGCCGTGATAGATACCGATGTCGGAAACGATCGACCACCAGTCGCGCTGTTGAGCGTGCTCGGTGCCGATGCGCTCCGTGCGAAAGTGTATGAGCACCGCGACCATCAGGGCCTCGACCGCAACCTCGAGCGTTGCGAACGCCGGCGCGCGCCAGATCCACTGGCGAACGGGGTGGTTACCGAGATAGACGGTGGAGAGGCTGAGCAGGAGGACGAAGCGCCCGGAGAACGCGAGGAGCAGCGCGACCCAGCCGAAGTCCACGCTCGCACGCGCGAGCACGAACCAGATGTACGAGTGGACGGCGATGCCGGTAATGATCGCCATCGGGACGAGCGACCGCGGAATGCGCGCGATGAAGCCGTCGACGCGCGTGCCCGCGAAGGTGCTCTCCGGAAAGAATGGCATGGCCCAACAATACTACCGCCGGGCTGGTGCGCTAGCTGCCCTCGCCGTCGGATACGGCCGCAGCACGCTGCACTCCGGGGTACATGCGACGCAGCCGCTCGCCCGGCGTGAGCGACGGATCGTCGACAGGATCGTTCGCCTTGCGCGTGCGCAGCTCCTTCGTCGCGCGGTTCATCTCCTCGAACGCGAGCGAGGCCCGCTTCTCGGCGTCCACGCGCTGCGCCGCGAGCTTCTGCAGCCGGTACGCGATGCTGATGACGCAGATGACGACCACCATTCCCAGCATGCCGACGTACATCATCGTGTGGTTTTTCACATGCAATTCCTCATGGTTTTACACGACCGTGCCAAGCGGGCGCAACGGCAGCCGCCGGCCATTATGACTGTAGCGCCGAGGCTCCGGAACGCCGCCTCCCCAGATTGAGCACCCGGGCCGCTGCGCCCTCCATCCGGTCGAGCTCGAAGGGCTTGGCGAGGGCCTTTCCATCGGAGGCGATCTCGTCGCCTTCGGCGGCGTTCAGGAACAGCAGCTTCCGCGCGAGCGGTGGCTGCTCGCTCCGAAGCGCCGAGATGAAGCCGGGGGCGCGAAGTCCAGGCGCATCGAGATCACACACCGCGAGGTCGAAGGCCTCGCTGCGCACACATGCGAGCGCCGCTGCGCCATCGCTCGCTGACGTCACACGGAAGCCGCGCAGTCGCGCGAACGCCTGCACGCTGCCACGCATCGTCGAGTCCGACGTGACGAAGAGCATCCGCACTCCGGCCAGCGGCGATGGCGACGCCAGCACCGTGGCGATGCCGCCGCTGCCCAGCGCCGCGGGATCGTAGGCGGGAAGCGACACGCGGAAGGTCGTCCCCTCGCTGCTGCTCTTCGGAATCGTGATCGTGCCGCCGTGCGCCGCGATGATTCCGTAGCTCACGCTGAGCCCGAGCCCCGTGCCATCGTCCTTGGTCGTGAAGAACGGCTCGAAGATGTGCGCCCGCACCTCGGCCGGAATTCCCGGGCCGCTATCGGTGATGTCGAGGAGCACCTGGTCGCCCTCCTGCCGCGTCTCGATGCATAGATCGCCGCCGCCCGTCGGCGTCATCGCCTGCGATGCGTTGGTAAGGAGGTTGAGGAGCACCTGCTGGATCTGCCGCGCATCGGCAGTCACGTACGGAAGATCCTTCGCGAGCACACTCTCGCATTTCACACCGCGCGACTTGAGGTCGTGCATGCGCAGTCGCATCGTGCGCTCGACGAGCTCGTTCATGTCGATCGAACCGACCTCGCCTTCGCTTCGCCGCGCGAAGGTGAGCAGGTCGCGCACGACGTGCGACGCGCGCATCGTCTCGCTCCGGATCACCTCCACCGACTCGCGCTGCGAGTCGCTCAGCTCCTCGCGCTCGAGGAGCTGCGCGAAGGCGCTGATGGTACTGAGCGGATTGTTCACCTCGTGCGCGACACCGGCGAGAAGCTCCCCCGCACTCGCGAGGCGCTCGCTCTCCGCAAGCCGCGCGCGCATCTCGCGGTCCGCCGTCATGTCGCGGCCGACGACGAGCATCTGCGGGGGATCCGCCTCGGGGAGCAGCCGCGCGGCGAGCGACGCGATGCGCACGCCGGTGCCGTGCCACATCCGCACCTCGAACCGTGCCTCCTCCCCCGCACGTACGCGCGCGACGTGATCAGCGAGATGCGAGCGGTCCTCCGGCAGCACGAGATCCTCCAGCATCCGCCCCACGAGCTGCACCGGCTGCATTCCCACGAGCTCCGTCACCGCATCGTTCGCCTCGCGGATGCGTCCGCTCTCGAGCACCGTGAGCACCGCGTCCGGCGCCGCGCGGAAGAGCGTACGGAAACGCCACTCCGCCTTGCGCA
>JALYSW010000345.1 GCA_030854615.1 Gemmatimonadota bacterium | reverse complement strand
ATCGGCTCGGGGCTCGGCGTGCTCAATCCGTACTCGATCCGCACGATCAAGCATCGACTGTCGGTGCCCGTGATCGTCGATGCCGGCGTCGGCACCGCGAGCGACGCGTGCATCACGATGGAGCAGGGCGTCGACGGCATTCTGATGAACACCGCACTCGCCGCCGCCGATGATCCGGTGCGCATGGCGCACGCGATGCGGCTCGCGGTCGACGCGGGACGCCAGGCGCATCTCGCCGGCCGAATGCCGCGGCGCGAGGTTGCCGTGCCGTCGTCGCCCAGCGTGGGGATGCTGGAATGACCGAGCGCCCGCCCACACTCGTTCGCCCGGTTGCAGGAGTCACGGACTCGCGCCGCATCGCCGCAGATCTCTGCGCCGATCTTCGTCGCGGGCAGTTGCTCGACGTCGCCTTCGACCTGCGCGTCGGACCGCTCGACGCGCGCGACCGCCGGTGGACGCAGGAGCTCGTCTACGGGATGTTGCGCCAGCGGAGCATCCTCGACGCGTATCTCAGCGAGCGCGTGAAGGGCGGGCTCGCACGCCTCGATCCCGACCTCGGCGATCTCCTCCGCCTCGGCGCGTACCAGCTGCTCTCGATGCGCAGCGTTCCCGCGTACGCCGCGATCGCGCAGACCGTGGAGCTCGCGAAGCAGCGCCACGGCATCGGCGCGAGCAAGCTGGCGAACGCCGTGCTGCGACGCGTCGACCGCGAGCGCGACGCGCTCACGCTACCGACGCTCACCGATCCCATCGATGCCCTTTCGCTTTACCACTCGCATCCGCGCTGGCTCGTCGCGCGGTGGGTCGCACGCTGGGGCGCGGCGGAGACGGAGCAGCTGCTGATCGCGAACAACACCGAGCCCTCGACGATGCTCAGGCCGTACGGCATCGTGCGCGAGCAGCTCGAGACGATGCTCGAGAACGCCGGCGTGGATGTGTCCGAGAGTCCGCTCGTGCGCGACAGCATCCAGCTGCCGCACGGTGTGTCGCTCACGGAGCTCGGCGCGTTCAAGAAAGGGTTGTTCTTCGTGCAGGATCCCGCGTCTACGCTCGTGACGCAGTACGCCGATGTGCCGCCGAATGCGCGCATCGCGGATCTCTGCGCGGCGCCCGGTGGGAAGACGCTCGAGCTCTCGCGCGCCGCGTCGCTCGTCGTCGCCGGCGACCGTAATCTCCATCGCACGCAGCGACTGATTGAGAATCTGCGACGCGTGGAGGCGCGCAACATTTCGTCGGTCGTGATGGATGCGCGGCAGCCCGCCGTGCGCGAGATGGACGCGGTGCTGATCGACGTCCCCTGCACCGGGACGGGGACGCTGCGCCGGCACCCCGACGCGCGGTGGCGTCTCCGCATCTCCGATCTCGCGGTGATGGCGGCGCTGCAGCGCAGCATCCTGCGCGCGGCCGCGGCCGTCGTGAAGCCGGGCGGGCTGCTCATCTACAGCACCTGCTCGCTCGAGCCCGAGGAGAACGACGCGCAGATCGAGAGCTTCCTCGCGGAGCGCAGCGACTGGCAGCTCGAGCCTCCGGCAGAGGGCGTGGTGCCCGCAAGCGTGCTCGATGCAGGACGCCTGCGCGTGCTCCCGCAACGCAGCGGCGTCGACGGCGCGTTCGCGGCGCGGTTGCGGAGGGCGGGCGGGTGACGCTTCGCGGCTCCGCTCGGCGCTCGATCCCATATCTCGTCGCGATCTTGAGCGGATTTCTCCTCGCTTACCTGATCGTCGCGTTCTTCATCTTCCCCACGCAGCTCGTCACGACCGACACGAAGGTGCCGAACGTCGTCGGGCAGACGTTCGAGGCCGCGAGCGCGCAGCTGCAGAAGCTCGGCTTCAAGTCGCAGAAGGGCGAAGAGCGATTCACCGTCGGCTCCGCGCCCGGGCAGGTGCTCGGACAGAATCCGCTCCCCGACGCCGTAATGCCCGCTGGCACGAAGGTCGTCCTCGATATAAGTCAGGGACAGCGCACGACGCAGGTACCGCAGATCGTCGGCATGTCGCGGCAGCAGGCCGAGCTTGCGCTCGCGAATGCGGGACTCGAGGCGGGCGACGTGACGCAGCGCGAGAGCCCGTCGCCGCGCGGTCAGGTGCTCGCCTCGACGCCGAACGCCGGTGAGAGGACGCCGCTCCCGTCCGAGATCTCGTTCGTGGTGAGCGGCGGGCCGTCGCAGCTCGCCATCCCCGACGTCACGGGGCAGAGCTACTCGTCCGCCGTCCAGCTGCTCACGCAGGTCGGCTTCCGCGTGGCGCCCGCCGAGTCGGATACGATGTCCGTTGGTGCGCCCGAAGGGACGGTGACCGGCCAGGATCCTGTCGGAAACGAGCCCGCGCCACCTGGCGTGACCGTGCGTCTGCGCGTCGCCACGCGCCCGGAGGCGCCATGAGCTGCCGCATCGCGCCGTCGATCCTCAGCGCGGACTTCGGGCATCTCGCGGACGACATCGCGCGCCTCGAGTCCGGCGGCGCCGACTGGATTCACATCGACGTGATGGATGGACGCTTCGTTCCAAATCTTTCCTTTGGCGCGAAGGTCATCGAGACGGTTCGGCAGGTCACGACGCTTCCGCTCGATGTGCATCTCATGGTCGTCGAGCCGGAGAATTATTTCGACGCCTTTGCGAAGGCTGGCGCGGCCAACCTGACGATCCACGCCGAGGCGGCGCCGCATCTGCATCGGCAGCTCGAGCGGATTCGCGAGCTCGGCTGCCGTGCGGGGGTCGCGCTCAACCCGTCGACATCGCTCGAAGCCGTGCGCGAAGTTGCAGCGGAGCTCGATGTGCTGCTCATCATGACCGTGAATCCGGGATTCGGCGGCCAGTCGTTCATCGCGAGCTCGCCGGACAAGGTACGGCGCGCGCGCGCACTGCTCACAGAGACGAAGAGCCGTGCCGCGCTCGAGGTCGATGGCGGGATCAATCGCGAGACGATCGCGCAGGTGTGGCGCGCGGGCGCCGATACGTTCGTCGCGGGGCACGCCATTTTCGCCGCGGCTGATCCGCGCGCGGAGATCGGCGTGCTGCGCTCCTTCTGCACGGACCGCGCATGACCGCGCGCCAGCAGTGGTCGATCGTCGCGCTCATCGTCGCCGTGCTCGGCGGCGCACTCTTCGTGGCGTCGCGCATGCTCGGCGATCAGCTCTACCCAGTCTCGGTCGGCTCGAAGGCGCCGCCCTTCCGCGCGGCGACCGTCGACTCGGTACCGCGCACGCAGACGCTCGCGGACTACAAGGGACAGGTCGTGCTGCTCAACATCTGGGGCACCTTCTGCCTGCCATGCCGCGACGAGATGCCCGCGATCGAGAAGCTGCACCAGGCGATGGGCCCCCAGGGGCTCAAGGTCGTCGCCATCAGCATGGACGATCCCGGCTTCGAGCAGAAGATCCGCGACTTCGTGAAGGAGTTCGGGCTGACGTTTCAAATCCTCTACGATCCGTCCGGGCGCATCGTGAACGACTATCAGACCACCGGCGTCCCGGAGACCTTCGTCATCGCGCGCGACGGCGTCATTCGGAAGAAGGTCATCGGGGCTTCGGACTGGAACAGCCCGAGCAACCGCGCGCTCGTCGCGCAACTGCTCGCCGAGCCGGAGAAGTAGCGTGGCGTCCGTACCATCGAGTCGAGAACTCTCGCTCAGGCGCAAGCTGAGGTCCGCCGTCACCGAGCATCTGCCGGTGAAGTTCTCGGCGCTCTTCTTCGCGGTGGTGCTCTGGGTGATCGTGCGCTCCGAGGAGCCATCGGAGGCGTGGATCGACGTGCATCTGGCGCTCACGCTCGACTCCGCGGTCACGATGTCGTCGCAGCCGCCGCGGGTGCAGGTGCTAGTGTCGGGGCGCGGACGCGAGCTCCTCAAGCTGTACAGCGCATCGCCGCAGCTGCGACGCTCCGTGGGCCTCGATGATACGGTGTTCGCAGTGCATCCGGCGGACGTGTTCACATCGAGCGAGGCGGACGTGAAGGTGCTCGACGTGCGCCCGCACCTCGTACGGCTGCCGCTGGCGCGCGTCACACCGGTTGCCGTGCGCCCGAGCCGCGGCAACAGGATCGCGCGATGACGCGCGTGCTCGGCATCGAGACCTCGTGCGACGAGACGTCGGCGGCGGTGCTCGAAGGCAGCGGCGACGACGTGCAGCAGCAGTCGCTCGTGATCCTGTCGCAGGACATCCATCGCGTGTTCGGCGGCGTCGTGCCGGAGATCGCATCGCGCGCACATCTCACGAGTATCGTGCCGGTGGTCGAGCGCGCGCTCGCCGATGCGTCGTGCACGCTTAGCGATATCGAGCTGATCGCGGTGACCGAGGGGCCTGGGCTGGTCGGTGCGCTGCTGGTGGGGGTCTCGTACGGGAAGGCGCTTGCGTACGCGCGCGGGATTCCAGTGGTTGGCGTGCATCACATGGAGGGGCACCTCTTCGCGACGTCGCTCGAGCACGCGGAGGCGGTGCCGCCGTTCATCGCGCTGCTCGTGTCGGGTGGGCATACGCTGCTGCTCGATGTCGAGGCGTGGGGGAGCTACCGCGTGCTCGGCACCACACGCGACGACGCGGCAGGCGAGGCGTTCGACAAGATCGCGAAGCTCCTCGGCATGCCCTACCCCGGTGGCCCGCACATCGAGCGCGCAGCGGCGACCGGCGATCCGAAGCGCTTTCGCTTCAGCCGCCCGATGGTGCGCAGCAACTCGCGTCCTGGCGACGGCGACTACTACGACCTGTCGTTCAGCGGCCTCAAGACCGCGGTGCGTCTCGCGACGCAGAAGGTCGACGTCGAGGTGGAGCGCGCGAATCTGGCGCGCGGGTTTCAGGATGCGCTGATCGACACGCTCGTGGAGAAAACCTTGCGCGCCGCCCGCGAGAACCATCGTATGCGCGCGGTGCTGGGGGGCGGCGTGGCGTGCAACCGCACGCTGGTCGCGCGGATGCGCGAGCGGCTGGCGGAGGTTGGCGCAACCGTCTATGCTCCATCGGCGCGGCTCGCGACCGATAACGCCGCGATGATCGCCCGTGCAGGTCTCTTTCGTTTCGAGGCGGGCGAGCGCGCGTCCGCTGCGCTCTCCGCCGTCGCCTCTCTTCCCATTCCCGGCTCCCGTCCCGCATGACCGTTCATCATCCATTCTCGTACAAACTGGGGATCTTCACCTTCACCGGCTTCGGGATCGCCGTGCTGCTCGCGTTCGCGATTGCGCAGATCATCTGCCAGCGCGAGCTCGCACGCCGTGGTCACGACCCCGAGCCCATCGGCGATCTCGTCTTTGCCGCGGTGATCGGTGGGCTGCTCGGCGCGAAGATCTACTACGTGATCCTCGTCCACGACATCACCACGCTCTGGAGCCGCGGTGGCTTCGTCTTCTGGGGCGGGCTCATTGGCGGGATCATCGCCGTCTTCTTCGTCATTCATCGCAAGCGCCTCGACCCATGGCGCATCTCCGACGTGGCTGGAATCGGCATCGCGGCGGCGTATTCGATCGGCCGCACCGGCTGCTGGGCTGTTGGCGATGACTACGGCCGCCCGTGGATGTCACGCTTCGCGGTGAGCTTTCCGGAAGGCGCGCCGCCGTCCACCGCGGGAAATCTCGCCGCGTTTCATTCGGCGATTCCCGCGGGGATCTCGCCCTCGACCGTGCTCTCCGTGTATCCCACACAGCTGCTCGAGGTCGCGCTCGGCTTCGTGATGTTTCTGATTCTCTGGCGGCTCAGGAATCACAAGCACGCCGAGGGCTGGCTGCTCGGTGTGTACATGGTGCTCGCGGGGATCGAGCGGTTCGCGGTCGAGTTTCTGCGCGCCAAGGATGACCGCTTCCTCGGCACCTTCACGATGGCGCAGCTGTTCGCGATCCTCTTCATCGTTGCGGGCGTGGTCGTGATGCGCATGCGCAGCGATGTGCGCGGTTCGGCGCGCGGCATCTACGCCGTCGCGTGAGCATCGAGGTAGCGACTGCCGCCGCAGCAGGCTCGATGCCGGCTGCGTTCATCTCTAACACAAGCCCCCCTCTCCCATGATGGATCGCCGAGGATTTCTCGCTGCCGCGCTGGTGTCCGCCGGCACGCTCATCGCCCGCCGTGCTGCGGCGGCGGCTCCCGCACACCCGTTTCTCGCGCGTCCCCCGGTGACGGTCTACAAGGACCCGTCGTGCGGGTGCTGCAAGAAGTGGGTGGAGCACATGCAGGCCAGCGGCTTCACCGTCACCTCGCACGACGACTCCGACATGGACGCGCTCAAGGATCACTATGGTGTGCCGAGTGGCGTGCGGTCGTGCCACACGGCGCTGATCGGGAGCTACGTCGTCGAAGGGCACGTGCCCGCGAGCGATGTGGATCGCATGCTCAAGGAGCAGCCGAAGGTGGCTGGGCTCGCGCTGCCCGGGATGGTGATGGGGAGCCCGGGGATGGAGGGTGGCATGTCGAAGCCCTACACCGTGGTCGCGTTCCAGAAGTCGGGCACCACGACGCCCTTCGCCTCGCACACATAGCGCGTGTCGCGCTACTGCATCATCGGCGCGGGCCCCTCGGGGCTCGCTGCCGCTCGCGCTCTCTCGGAAGCGCGCATCGATTTCGATGTCTTCGAGCGGCACAGCGATGTCGGCGGCATCTGGGACATCGACAATCCGAACACGCCGATCTACGAGAGCGCGCACTTCATCTCCTCGCGCTCGCAGTCGGCCTTCGACGGCTTTCCGATGCCGGCCGACTATCCGGATTATCCGAGCTGGAAACAGATCCTCGCCTACATCCGTGCGTTCGCCGACAAGTACGACCTCCGGAAATACATTCGCTTCGATACCACGGTCGAAAAGGCACAGCCCGACGCCGACGGCTGGACCGTCACGCTGGGCAGCGGCGAGGTGCTGCGCTACGACGGGGTGATCGCGGCGGTGGGGCACGACTGGGATCCGGTTCGCCCCGAATATTCAGGGAGCTTCGACGGCGCGTCCTACCACACCGTCGACTACCACTCGGCCGCGGAGCTCGCGGGGAAGCGCGTGCTCGTCGTCGGCGCCGGCAACTCGGGGTGCGACATCGCGTGCGATGCGGCGACGCAGGCGAAGGAGTCGTGGATCAGCATGCGGCGCGGCTACTGGTTTCTCCCCAAGCACATCTTCGGGCAGCCCACCGACGAGTTCTTCCATCACGGCCCGCAAATTCCGAACTGGCTCGCTCCGTCGCTGCTCGCCGTGCTGCTCCGCGTGCTCGTCGGCGATCTGCGACGCCTCGGGCTGCAGAAGCCCGATCACAAGCCGCTCGCGACGCATCCGATCATGAACACGCAGCTGCTCGAACATCTCGCGCACGGCGACATCGCGGCGAAGCCGGATATCGCCGAGCTGCGCGGACACACGGTGCGTTTCACCGATGGAAGCGAGATCGAGCCCGACGTCATCCTCTGGGCAACCGGCTATCGTCCGCGCCTGCCCTTTCTCGAGGCGGGCGGGGTGCATCTCGCCGAGAGTGGAGAGGATCTCTATCTGAACATCTTCTCGCGCGAGCATCCAGGGCTATACGTGATGGGATTCTTCGGCACCGCGGGCGCGGCGTATCCGATCGTCAGCAAGCAGGGCGCGCTCATTGCCGCGGTGATCGCAGCGAAGAAGAAGAAGAACGCGGGCGCGCTGCGCGCATTCGACGAACTGCGATCGAACCCGCGCTCGCTGCTCGGCGGGATGCGCTACCTCCGCTCACCGCGTCACGCGTTCTACGTGCAGTTCGAGACGTACTTGAAGGAGTTGGACCGCGTGCTCGCGCGAGTGCGGCGCGCGACTCACTAGTCGTCGCTACTCGAGCGAGAGCTGATAGATTAAAAAAACAGTCTTTTACGGCTCGTGTTCCACTGCGGCACAGCTTCGCGGCACTTCCACCAACTACGCCGCCGGCGCCTCGTCCGGCGTAATCAGCGTCCGGAACATGTCGCGGCGCGCGATGAAGTACGAGCCGAGCACGATCACCGCCGCGAGCACTTGCGCCACCAGCGTCTCGACCGTGGGGAAGACCGAGAACCAGAGGCCGATCCACCCGGGGATGTGCTCAAGCCACGCGATGGTCGTCGTCGGAATCCAGTGTGCGAGCTGCATCTCCTGCGCCTGCTCGCCCACCATCACCAGCAGCACGACGCCGAGCATGAAGCCCGTGAACACGAGCATCTTGCGATACGGCAGCTTGCGATGTGCGATGAAGGTGAGCACGGCCACGATCGCGGTGAGCACGAGCCCCATCGCAACGCCCGCCAGCACGACGCTTCCACCCATCTTCAGGCGATAGCTCTGCAGAAAGAGCACGACCTCGAAGCCCTCGCGATAGAGCGAGGTGAAGCCGAGCACACCCAATCCGAACACGACGCGCCGAGCCTTCTGCTCCGGGCTTCCCGCAGCGCTCATGAGCGTGCGCTTGCGGCGGTTGTGCATGCTGATCCACCCGGTCCAGTAGACCTTGTGGAAGAACCAGTTCATGACGACGAGCAACACCACGACCGCGAGCAATCCAGTAGCCGCCTGTACGTCGAGCGCGGGAAGGCGATCGGAAAGCGCGTCGACCATCCCCACTGCGCCAAACCAGGTGGCGATCGTTGCCGCGAAGGCGAGCGCCGCACCGACAGCAACGGGGCGCTGGTACGACTCCGTCGACCCCTTCATGCTGGCGGTAATCGCGGCGAGCACGAGAATGCACTCGAGTCCCTCGCGGAAGACGAGCACCGCGATGTCGAGCGCCTTGACCATGGACGGGCTGTCGAGCGTCATCGGATCGGGCGAGCCGCCGGAGGCGATCGCAGTCCACACCAGCACCGCGAGGACGACGGCGATCCCCGTCCAGATCGCGATACGCGAGCCGATTCGTACGACGTGACCACCGGTAATTGCCGGACGACTGGCGGTGGTCACAGCTGAGAAAGGGCTCGGGTAGAGGCGCGGTTCTTCATTCCGACTGATATTATCGGCTTTCACTTCCGTACGCCAGCGGCGGCGAAATTCTCCGTTTCCGGCGACCCACCACGCCCCTCGAGTATTGCCACGGCTGCTGCAGAGCTCGTTGTGTGCGTGAGAGACAAATGGAGCCTGGTCGCCCCCAATTCGATGGCGCGCCTGGCCGCCCCCCCATGCAGCAGGAGCGACGGCGAGCCATCGTCCGCCAGCATCACCTCCAGCTCCCGCCACCCGATCGCCCGCGCGGCTACCGTTCCGCGCAACGCCTTGTACGCCGCCTCCTTCGCCGCCACACGCGCCGCGAGATGCAGCGCGGGGCGCGGCCGACTCGCCGCATACGCGCGCTCCGCATCCGTGAACAGCTTCCTGAGCGCGTGATCGCCCTTCGACGCAAGCAGCCGCTCCACTCGCGCGATCTCGACCATGTCGATCCCAACGGCGATGATCATTTGCTCTTCCCTTTCCCCTTCCCCTTCCGCGCCTTCGCACGCGAAGGCGACTTGCCGCGCCCGAACATGCGTCGCCAGAACGAGCGCGCTCCACGGCGATCGTCGCGCAAGACGGGGTGGATCACGATCCAGCTCTCATCCGCGCTGCGAAAGACATGTCGCAGCACCGACTGCCACTCCCTCCACCGCACGAATCGCTCGCTGTCGTCGCACGCGCCGAGCGCATCTTCGGCGCGCTCGAGCTCCTCGATGCGCGCGAAGAGCTCGTGCGCATTGTCCGTCAGCTCGGCGCGGAGCGCACGTCGCTCGCCCGCCTCTTTCGGAAATCGCTCCGTGGAGATCTCCTCGAGCACCTGCTCCATCGACGCGCGCAGCGCCGCCGCATCGAACGCCGCGCGCAGCGCCACCAGATTCGGCGCACGCTCCGCTATCAGCCTCGCCTCGAGCAGCGGTCCGAAGAAGCGATCGTGCTCCTCGCCCGCCGCGAGCGAGCCGGCGCCCAGCGCGCGGAGCGAGCGCGTCATCTCCGGGATCGCGCACACGCTGCCTGCGATCTCCGTCGCCAGCGCGTTGAGATCGGGCGCCTGCTCGAGCTGGATCACGTCGCCGGTCGAGAGGTAGAGCTCCAGCACGTCGCCCGGCACGCGAATGCCTTCGATCTGCGCGAGTGCCAGCGAGATGCGCCCGCGCGCGGTGTCGAGCGCGATCGACTCCGTATCGACCGTGACCATCGCTTCGCCCTCGAGCTCGCGTCCACGGAGCAGTCCGCCGAGCGTGACGCGACGCGATGCGGCGGCGCACATCTAGAGCTCGCGCACCGCGGGTGCGCCGCCGGACAGCTCCGCGTCGGCGGTGGCGGCGCGCGTACCGGTGCGCGCCTCGTAGCGTGCCGCGAAGTCCGTGAGGCGGTCGGCGTTGAAGCGCGCGCGCGGAATTCCGAGCGTCTCGATCGCACGCTCGATCGCCTCCGGCTCACCCTCGACCTCCACGAGATCGTCCATTCGCGGATATCTCTCGAAGCGCACCACTGCCTCACCGAGCTCGAACTGCTCGATGTCGCGGTCGATCGCACGCGTGACGAGGTAGCCGAGCCCCAAGAGCATGAACGCAACCGATTCGGCATCGAGCACGGTGCTCCCGATCTCCTCGCGCACCTTGTATCCCTGCTCGTATGCAGTCGGCCCCTTGAACTCCAGCTCGGCGCGCTCGCCCGCACTGTCGCGATACGTCCGGAGCCGCAGCACGATGTCCTTCGAGACGAGCGAGCGATCGTGCGTGTCGTAGCGCCGATCTTCGAGCCGCCCGACGAACGTCCTCGTCGCGCCCGCGCGCATCAGCCGCACGCGCCCTTCGTCCCACGACTCGAGCACCGCCTTGAGCTCGACCTCACGCATCGACGATCATCTTCATCACTGCCTGCGTATCCGCGAGCGACGGGAAGAGCGCGTATGGATGATGCCGCGCCAGCTCCTCGGGCGTATAGCGTCCCGTCGCCACCGCGATCGCACGCGCGCCGATCCCCTGCCCACATGTGATATCTGCGGGCGTGTCGCCGATGACGTAGATGTGATCGCCTGGGATGTCGAGGCCGAGCTCGTCCTTCGCGCGCTGTTGCGCGAGCGCGGGAAGCTCCGCGCGCGCATGATGATCAGAGCCGAAGGCGCATACCTTGAAGCGGTCGATGTCGATCCCCGCCGCACGCAGCTTGATCGCCGCGCCGTCGCGCAGATTCCCGGTGAGCAGCCCGAGCACGATATCGTCCCGCGCCTCGAGGAGATCGAGCAGGTCGCGAACACCATCGAAGACATGTGCACGAGTTCCACCCGCGAGCTCGCGTTCCAGCCCTCCGAGATACCGCCGCATGAGCGGATCGAGGCGCTCGTCGATCGTCGCATCCGTGTGCCCACTCGCGCGCATGAGGTCGCGCACGATCTGCGGATCGGTCTTCCCATCGTAGTGATAGTCGGTGGGACCCGCGCCGCCGAACACCGCCATCAGCGCCTCGGTCATCGCGCGGCGCCCCGCGCCATCGCTCCAGAGGATGGTTCCATCGATGTCGAACAGGACGAGCATCATGTTCGGCGCGTTCGTCATGTGTGCGTCAGGGTGACGCCGGCGAGGATCGTCGCCGCACCGACGCCCTGCAGCGGCGTCGGATGCTGGTGCAGCCAGATCCACGCGGCGAGCAGCGCGAACACCGGCTCGAAATGCAGGTAGATCCCCGTACGCGTGGCGCCGAGGATGCGCACGCCGCGATACCAGAACACGGATGCGAGTGCGAGCGAGATCACGCCGCCGTAGAGAATCGCCATCCACTCGTTGGTCGGCAGCACCGACCAGTGCGTGGCGAGCAACGACGGGAAGCCGAAGATCAGCAGCGGCAGCGCACCGCCCGCGAGCGTCAGCGCGGCCACCGTCGTGTCGTCGACGTCGCTGACGTAGCGCGCCTGGAGCACGACGTATACCGCCCAGATCACCGCCGCAAGCACCGCGAGCATATTGCCCTCGAGCGTCGACGAGCCGTCGAGCGCGACGCGTGACGTGAGCGCAATGAGTGCGACTCCCGCCAGCGAAAGCGCAATGCCGAGGGCACACCGTCCGGAGATCTCGCCGAGTCCGGCCGCGCGGCTGAGCAGCGCGATGAACGCCGGACTCGCCGCGAGGAGCAGCGCGGCGAGACCGACGTCCGTGTTCACGACGCTCCCCACGAACACCATCTGGTAGATGCCGTTGCCGAGCACGCCGAGCCCGAGGAGCAGGAGTACTTGGCGACGCGTGGGACGGACGCGGACGGTGACGGCCCCGAAGACGAGGAGCACGAGCGCGGCGAGCGAGATCCGGACCGCGTTGTATGCGAGCGGCGCCATGATGCGCGTAGCGTACTTCACGACCGGGAAGTTGAATCCCCAGATGGCCACCATCAGCACCATCAGGAAGTCGGTCGGGACGAACATCGGCGCGTGGCGTGGTGGTGCCTCGGCGCGGGGCCGGGCGTCGATGAGCGTCATGCGTAAAGCTAGGCGTTGGCGGAGCGCCGTGACAGCGGGTGGCGCTCCGCAGAGCGCTCTCTAAGTTGGAGCATGCATCTCTCCTTCGCTCTCTTCGCGGACGCCGCCAATATCTCCCAGGAAGGAAAGCTCAACATCCTCGGAGTCTTCGACGCGGTGCAGTGCGGCACCCTTCCCACAATCCATC
>JALYSW010000327.1 GCA_030854615.1 Gemmatimonadota bacterium | reverse complement strand
ATCAGCAGCAACACGTCGGCTTCGCTCCGCTCTTCGGACATCAGTACACGCAGGTGTGGGTCGACTTCCGCGGCATTCAGGATGAGTACATGCGCGGCAAGGGGATCGACTACTTCGAGAACTCGCGTCGCGCGACGGTCGCACAGCGCGCGTACGCAGCAGACAATCCGAACAAGTGGAAGGGCTACTCAGCGAGCGTATGGGGGCTCACCGCATGTGACGGCCCGTTCGACGGCAACATCACCATCGACGGCAAGTCGCGTCACTTCTTCAGCTACGCCGCTCGCGGCACCGACTTCACCGAGACGCGCGACGACGGAACGATTGCGCCGACGGCCGCGGGTGGATCGATCCCCTTCGCGCCCGACATCGTGATCGAGGCGCTCGCTGCGATGCGCGACAGCTACGGCGACGATGTCTTCGGACAGTATGGCTTCTTCGACGCGTTCAATCCGACGCTGACGGTGAGTGCGCCGATCATCGCCGGCCGCATCGTCCCCGGCAAAGGCTGGTTCGACACCGACTACCTCGGCATCGACCAGGGCACGATCGTGGCGATGCTCGAGAACTATCGCAGCGAGTTGATCTGGAAGAAGATGCGCACCAATCCCTACATCATACGCGGCCTCCAGCGCGCGGGCTTCACCGGCGGATGGCTCGCCTCGGCCGCACAGGCGCAGGGCGCGTACTGATGCTGCACCGGCGCGCAGCCCGCTGGCTCGTCGTGGCTTGCGCGCTCGCGGCGTGCAGCGGAGCGGAGGCGCGCGAGCAGCGCATCACGCTGCGCTTCTGGGCGATGGGCGCCGAAGGGGAGAACGTGCAGCAGCTCGTGCGCGAGTTCGAGCAGCAGCACCCCAATGTCGATGTGCGCGTGCAGCAAATCCCGTGGACCGCCGCGCACGAGAAGCTGCTCACGGCCTTCGTCGGCAACGTCACTCCCGATCTCGCGCAGCTCGGCAACACGTGGGTGCCGGAGCTGCAGGCGGTCGACGCGATTCTGCCGCTCGACAGTTACGTGGCGCAGTCGTCGATCGTGAAGGCGTCGCGCGTATTCCCGGGGATCTGGGAGACGAACGTCCTCAACGATACGGTCTACGCGATTCCGTGGTATGTCGACACGCGAGTTCTGTTTTATAGAAAGGACATTCTCGCCGCCGCCGGCTACGACTCGATGCCCACATCGTGGGCGGGGTGGCGCGACGCGATGCTCGCGATCCAGAAGAAGGCGGGCCCGCGACAGTGGGCGATCTTCCTGCCGACGAACGAGTGGATGCAGCCGGTGGTGCTCGGGCTGCAGAACGGTTCGCCGCTGCTGAAGGATGGTGGCCGCTATGGCGCCTTCGAGGAGCCTGCCTTTCGCGGCGCGTTCGAGTTCTACATCAAGCTCTTTCGCGACGGGCTTGCGCCGGTTGCCGGCAACAACGACATCGCGAACCCGTACCAGGAATTCTCGCGCGGCACCTTCGCGATGTGGATCACGGGGCCATGGAACATCGGCGAGTTCCAGCATCGCCTGCCGGCTGACATTCAGCATCTATGGGCAACCGCGCCACTCCCCGGCCCCACCGGCGCGCCGTCCGGCGTGTCGAACGCGGGCGGCTCGAGTCTCGTCCTCTTCAAGAGCTCACCGCATCCGAAGGAGGCGTGGGAGCTCATCGAGTTCCTCTCGCGCTCCGACATCCAGCGCCGGTTCTACCATCTCACCGGCGATCTCCCCGCGCAGATCGATGCATGGCAGGACACGTCGCTCGCGAGCAACCAGTACGCGGCCGCGTTCTACACGCAGCTGCAGCGCGTGCGACCAACGCCCAAGGTTCCGGAGTGGGAGTTCCTGACGTCGAAGATCATCGACATCTCCGAGCTCTCGATTCGCGGTAACCTCTCCACCGATCGCGCACTCGCGATGCTCGATGCGCAGGTCGATCGCATCCTCGAGAAGCGCCGCTGGATTCTCGCGCGCGAGTCTCACGCGCCGCACGACTCCGCCGCCGTCGTGAAGCTCCGGTGAGTGAGTCCACGGCCCGCACACAGATCGCCGCGAAAACTCCGGAGTGGCGCGCGGGCCGCGCGGGCTGGCTGTTCATCGCGCCCGCGATCACGCTCATCGCCGTCTTCTTCTTCCTGCCGGTCGGCGCATCGC
>JALYSW010000316.1 GCA_030854615.1 Gemmatimonadota bacterium | reverse complement strand
GTGCTCGAGATCACCGAGAGCGTGTTGATGCAGCAGAGCGAGACGATTCTCGAGCGGTTGCACGCGCTCAAGGCGCTCGGCGTCCGCCTCGCGATCGACGACTTCGGAACAGGGTACTCGTCGCTCGGCTATCTGCAGCGCTTCCCGATCGACATCCTGAAAATCGACAAGTCGTTCGTCGACGATGTCGGGCGTGGCGACACGGAGTCCGCGCTCGCGCGCGCGGTGATCGCGCTGGGCGAGACGCTCCAGCTGCAGACGATCGCCGAGGGGATCGAATTGAAGCAGCAGCTGAGCGGACTGCAGGATCTCGGCTGTGAGCTGGGCCAGGGCTTCTTCTTCGACAAGCCGATCGAGCCCGCGGACATCGAGACCGCGCTGCGCAACGCGTACGCGCCGCTGGTGGGGCGTCCGCACGTCGAAGTCGAGCACTAGCTCTTCGGGCGGTTCGCACAATCGTCTCACGAAGTCTTCCTTGCGATAGCTGACGATCGCTTCGATCTTGGTTGCATACGATCGGACGCTTCGCACTTCAGCTCGGAGACACGCGTGCGCACATCGCTCCGCTGGGCTTCGCCTGCTCGCATCGCGAGCCTGTTCACGCTGGCTCTCGTTCAACTCTCGTGCAAGCAGGTCGCGCCGCCGCCGGCCGCCGAGGCGCATGGCTCCGCGCCGTTGCGCGTGGGGATCTCGTTCGCGGCGTCGCAGAGCTCCAAGCCGCTCGACGGGCGGGTGCTGCTGCTCATCTCGACCGACAGCTCGAAGGAGCCTCGCGCGCAGATCTCGGACGCGGTGTCGACGCAGCAGGTGTTCGGCGTGGACGTCGACGGACTCGCGCCCGCGACCGAGGCGATCGTGAGCGACACGACGCTCGGCTATCCGAAGAATTCGCTCGCAGGCATACCGGCCGGCGACTACTGGGTGCAGGGGCTCCTGCACGTGTACGAGACCTTCCACCGTGGCGATGGCAAGACGGTGAAGCTCCCGGCGGGCGATCGCGGCGAGGGGCAGCAGTGGCCCGATGCGCCGGGGAATCTGTACAGCAAGCCGGTGAAGATGCACATCGACCCCGCGAGCGCGACGCCGATCCACATCGTGCTCGACCAGACGATTCCACCGATCCCTGGAGTGGCGGACACGAAGTACGTGAAGCACTTCAAGGTGCTGAGCGACCGCCTGACGAAGTTCTGGGGGCGGCCGGTGTATCTCGGGGCGATTCTGATCCTGCCGGAGGGATTCGACACGCATCCGAACGCGCACTATCCGCTCGCGATCTATCACGGGCACTTTCAGACGGATGCCAGCGATTTTCGCGAGACTCCGCCCGACACGAAGCTTCCCCCCTACAACATCGACAGCCTGACGGTGCACTGCCCGAACGGACACGAGTTCGAGCTGTGCACGAAGTTCGGCTACGAGCGGCTGGAGCAGGAGAAAGGGTACGAGTTCTACAAGGAGTGGACAGGTCCGGGCTTCCCGCGCGTGCTCTCACTCACGATCCAGCATCCGACGCCGTACTACGACGATTCGTACGCGGTGAACTCGGAGAACAACGGTCCGTACGGCGACGCGATCACCTACGAGCTGATTCCGTACGTGGAGTCGCACTATCGTGGGCTCGGTGCGTGGGCGCGCGCGCTGTACGGCGGGTCGACGGGTGGCTGGGAAGCGCTCGGCGTGCAGGTGAAGTATCCCGAGGACTACAACGGCGCGTACGCGAACTGTCCGGACCCGATCGACTTCCGTGCGTTCACGACGGTGGATCTCTATCACGACGGGAATGCGTTCTACAGCGAAGGGCCGTGGCGCAAGACGCCGCGTCCCGCGGAGCGCGACTACATGGGGCGCACGCGTGTGACGATGCAGCAGTCGAACCAGAAGGAGGCCGTACTCGGATCGAAGACGCGCTCGGGCGGGCAGTGGGACATCTGGGAGGCGGTGTTCTCGCCGGTGGGCGCGGACGGATATCCGAAGCGCATCTTCGACAAGCGCACCGGCGTGATCGACTCGAGCATCGCGGCATACTGGCGCGACAACTACGATCTCGTGCACATCATGCAGCGCGATTGGGCGACGCTCGGCCCCAAGCTGCGTGGGAAGATCACGTTGAACGTCGGGCGGTCGGACAACTACTTCCTGAACGACGCCGTGTATTACGCGGATGACTTCCTGAAGAGCGCGAAGAACCCACCGGCGGATGCGGTGGTCGACTACGGTGCGCGCGACGAGCATTGCTGGAGCGGCGATCACGCGAACGCGAACATGATCTCGCGGCTGACCTATCATCCGCGTTTCATCAAGCTGATGACCGCGCACTTCCTGAAGACGGCAAAAGGGGATACGACGAGCTGGCGGTACTGAGCGGCGGATGAGTGAAGGGGGCGGGAACTCTCTCTCCGTGCCGTCGTCCGGCGAGTTGCTTCGCCGCGCGCTTGCGCCGTCGTACGCGCTCGAGCGTCAGCTGGGGCGCGGTGGGATGGGGATCGTGTATCTCGCGCGCGATCTGACACTCGAGCGTCCCGTCGCGATCAAAGTGCTGCTGCCCGAATTTGCAATGCATTCCGAATGGCGTGAGCGATTTTTGTACGAAACGCGGACGGCGGCGTCGTTCTCACATCCGAACATCGTACCGGTGCACGCCGTGGAGGAGCGGGGCGATCTGCTCTTTTTCGTCATGGGCTTCGTGGATGGGGAAACGCTCACGGAGCGCGTGCGCCTCGGCGGACCGCTCGGCACCGCGGAGGCCGTGCGTTTGATTCAGGAGATTGCGTGGGCGCTCTCGTACGCGCATGGGCGTGGCGTGATTCACCGCGATGTAAAGCCCGACAACATCCTTCTCGAGCGCGCGACCGGCCGCGCGCTCGTCACCGATTTCGGCATTGCGCGCGGTATCGCCGTGCAGGGTGCGGAAGCGCTTGGCGAGATCGTGGGAACGCCGCACTTCATGAGTCCCGAGCAGGCGGCCGGGGATTCCGTCGACGGACGCGCCGACCTGTATTCGCTCGGCATCGTCGCGTTCTACGCGGTCACGGCGCGCCTGCCATTCGACGGTGCCAATGCGAATGCGATCATCGCGCAGCAGCTGACGCGCGAGGCGCCGACCATTGCGGGGATGCGTCCCGATCTCCCGGAAGGGCTCCTGAGCACGATCGGCATGCTTCTGAAAAAGGATCCGGCCGCGCGGTTTCAGACTGGTGAAGCGGTGGTGGAGGCGCTGGACGCCCTCCGGGCCATGCGTCCCGACGTCGCGCCGTCGATCCGGCTCTTCCTCTCTCTCGCACCCGCGCTCGGCATCGGCGCGATCGCGCTTGCGTGGGCCTCGCCGCGCATCGTGCGCTTCGCGCACTACGACGCTGACAGAGCTCTCCTTGCTACGCTGATCATTACGATCATCGCCGCGCTGGTCGCGCGATTGGTGGCCGGCGTGCGCGCGCTGGCGGAACAGGGATTCGGCTACGCCGCGTTTCGTCGCGCAGTCGTCGCAGCGAATGTCGAGCGAAGCGCCGTACGCGCGCAGCGGAAGCTGGGGCCGCGATGGCGCGAGCGGCGCCGGCGCCGCGCCTGGGCGCTTGGCATCGGCTTTGTCGCGTCGGCCTTGGTGCTCGCCCTGGTGCGGGCACTCCGGACGAATCTTGGCAATGGGATATACGAAGTTGGCCGCACGGGGTTGCTGTTCGCGGTCGTCGGCGCGGTGGCCATGATGATCGTCGTGTTGCTCGTCCTTTTCGACCTTATCGGAGCCGTGACCACCACGCCCTTGTCGCATCGGATTTGGACCGGTCCGGTCGGAGGAGCCTTTTACCGAATCGCCACGATGGGACTCACGGCATCGCCGACGTCGACTCCGTCGGTGTCCTCGCAAACGCGCTGAATCTCCGACGTGGCGACCAGACGCGTATGGGCGATCTTCGATCTCGATGGGACTCTCGTGCAGACCGAGGCGCTCAAGGCGAGGTCGTACGCGCGCGCGGCGGTGGAGTTGAGTCCGGAGACCGTTCGCGCGCAGGATATCATCGTCGCCTATGACGACATGGTCGGCCATTCGCGCGAGGAGGTCGCCGCGATGCTGCTCGCGCGCTTCGATCTCGCGTCGCACGCGTCGCAGCGGATGGAGGCGCTTGGCGTGTCGACGCCGCTCGACGCGTACATGGCGCTGCGGCTCAATATCTACGAGGCGATGATTACCGACGAGCGGCTGATCCGCGAGCAGGAGTATCCGTGGTCGACGTCGCTGCTGCGCGAGCTTCGGCGTGAGGGCTATCCGGTGGGAATCGCGACGATGTCGCATCGCAAGCACGCGGTGCTCGTGCTCGAGCGGCTGGGACTCACGGGGGAGGTCGATGTGCTCGTGACGCGCGAGGACGTGCGGTTGGCGAAGCCCTCGCCGGAGATTTTTCTATTCATCGCCGAGAAGCTCGGCGCGAAGCCGCGCGACTGCTTCGTGCTCGAGGATTCGCTCCCCGGCGTGCGAGCGGCGAATGCGGCGGGGATGTGCTGCGTCGCGATGACCAACGACATGACCCGCAACGCAATCCACGCGGCGCGGGTGCTTCCGGATGAGCGCGTCGTGGATGATCCCGCGCGGCTCGACCCGGTGGCGCACGAGGTGCTCGCGGATCTGGCGCGCGGCGGGTGAGCGTCGCACAATAGGCTCTATCGCCTTCGGGGGGAGATATGGCTGCACCACGCAAGCGCATCGTGAAGCGGTACGGATGGGTTCCGGATCTGCCGGACCAGCGCGACTTCTCCTTCAAGGTGCCGCGCCGTGTGACGGCGAAAGCGCTGCCGACGAAGGTGGATCTGCGCCCGCAGATGCCCGCGATCTACGATCAGGGGCAGCTCGGCTCGTGCACCGCGAACGCAATCGGCGGCGCCTTCGAATTCGAGCTGCTGAAACAGAAGGAGGAGGACTTCGTGCCGTCGCGCCTCTTCATCTACTACAATGAACGCGTCATCGAGCGCACCGTGGATGAGGACAGTGGCGCGCAGCTGCGCGACGGGATGAAGACGCTCGCGAAGCAGGGTGTGTGTCCCGAGCCGCGGTGGCCGTACGTGCTCTCGAGGTTCGCGGACAAGCCGACGACGGAGTGCTACGCCGAGGCGAAGAAGCATCTGGGTACGACGTACATGCGCGTAGGGCAGGACGTCGCCGAGATGCGCGGATGCGTGGCGGCGGGCTACCCCTTCATCTTCGGCTTCTCGGTGTACGAGTCGTTCGAGTCGGACGCTGTGACGCGCACCGGGAACGTGCCGATGCCCGACGGTATGGAGCGCACGCTCGGCGGCCACGCGATGTGCGTGGTGGGCTACGACAATCCCGCGAAGCGATTCATCGTGCGCAACTCGTGGGGCACGAGCTGGGGAAAGAAGGGCTACGGGACGATGCCGTATGCGTACTTCACGAACACGGATCTCTCGGCGGATTTCTGGACGTTGCGGGCGGTGAGTTGAGGGAGTGAGCTACCGGTTCGCCGCCCCCCACACCACCACACCCATCGTCGCGACGCACAGCGCCACCTGATGCGGATCGAGCGCGTTCATCATGTCCGCATCGGTGTGGTGATACCAGAAGTAGCGTGACGGGTCGATGTCGAGCGCGAGTGCCGGCACTCCCGCCTCCACGAGCGGCGTGACATCGGCCTCCGGCTCGCCCATCGTCGCCTGCATCACGCCGATGCGCGCGAGCGGCGCGAGGAAACCCTTCACCACCGGGAGGAGCGAGTCCGGACCAGTGAGGCGCACGCCCTTCGGGGTGAACGCGCCGTTGTCCGACTCGAGCGCGAACTTCGTCTTCGGCAGCTCCGCGCGATGCGCATCGCGATATGCATCCGCGCCGCGACTCCCCATCTCCTCGTTCACCCACCCCACCACGCGGATCGTGCGCTTCGGCTTGAGGCCGAGCTGCTTGATCAGTCGCAGCGCTTCCCACGCGGAGACGAAGCCGCCGGCATCGTCCATCGCGCCCTGACCGACATCCCACGAGTCGATGTGGCCGCCCAGCACGATGATCTCGTCCGGATGCTCGCTCCCGCGCACCTCGGCGATGATGTTGCGCGAGTGCGCATCGGGGAGCATGTGCGCCTCCATCGAGAGCGTCACGCGAATCGGCTGGCCGCGATTCTGGATGCGATGGAGCATGTCCGCATCCTCGAGGGTAATCGCGGCCGCCGGCACGTGATGCGCCTTCGCCGTCGTGTCGCCGTAGCCCATCGCACCGGTGTGCGGCGTGCTGAGCGAGTGCGACGTCACCGAGCGCACGAGCGCCGCAACGCCGCCGTACGCCGCCGCCGAATCCGCGCCCGCGTAGCGATAGACGACCGCCTCCTCGTACGCGTCGAACGGGGGCTTATCCGGATCGAAGTGGTGATCGAAGAGCACGATCTTCCCCTTCGCCTGCGCTGCGTGCGCATGCAGATCGGCGAAGTCGTTGACGACGAGCACCTCCGCCGTGATCCCGCCAGCAGGCGTGCCGACGCTGCGGCCGAGCCCGAGCATGTGCAGCGGGCCGCGATGCGGGGCGAGGAGCATCGCGGACTCGCGACCGCGCACCCAGTGCGGCACCATCACCGGCTCGGTGTGCACGTTGTCGAGTCCGTCGTTCTTCATCTGCGCGACGATCCAGTCGATGGCGCTCTCCAGACTCTCCGATCCGACGGGGCGATTGCCGAAGGTGTCCACGAGCTCCGCGATGCGATTCCACGCGGCGCTGTCCTTGAGCGCGCGATCGATCAGCTTGTCGGCCGGCGTCGACTGCGCGCGGAGCGGCACGACGGCAACGGCGAGGGCGAGCGCGCACGACAACGTGGCGACGCGCGTGGAGAGTGCGGGCATGTTCGTCTGTACTGAAGGGGTAGTGGCAGAGCGACATTCCAAAGTAGGCGCGGGCGCGCACGGTGGATACGTCCAAACTGCGTCCCGCGCGCGCGTCCAAAATCTCCATGCGGGTTGCGACGCGGCGCCGTACGCGTCGAAGGTGCATGACGCACACGCACATCCCTGCCGATCACTTTCCGACCGGGGAGCGCGGCCAGACGCGTAGCTACGCTGAGGCGTGGAGTGTGGTGAGCGAGACGCTGGTGCGTGGGCTCGCGCACGCGTTGAGCAACCGCATCGCCACCATCGGCACGATCGCGGAGCTCCTGCGCGTCGACGGCGAGGATCCCGCGGCCATGTCCGAGATGCTCGCCGTCGAGACGCGGCGGCTCGAAGATCTCCTCGAGCAGATGCGCGCGCTGTCGACGCGTCACTCGGGGCGACAGGAGGCGATGCGGCTCTCCGATGCGGTTGCCGGCGCGATGGCGCTGCACAGCTATCACCCCGAGCGCCGCTCGATCGCGATCACCATCGAGCCCGGCGATGAATCGCGTCCGGTGCTCGGCGACGCCATCCGCCTGCACCGCGAGCTGATCCTCCTGCTCGATGCGGCAACGAACGCCGCGCTCGCGCATGCATCGCGCGCGGCGCGCGTGCGCTTCGGATTGCAGGGGCGTGTGGGGGTCGTGCGTCTACTCGTCGGCGACGTCGAAGGCCCGGGCCTGCTTCCGGAATGTGCCGCCGGAGCGATCGCGCTCGGCGTCGAGGAGAGCGACGCCGGTACTTCCTACCTGCTGGTGCTCCCGGCGCTCGGCGCCGGGGCGTAGCCAACGCTCAGGCGACGAGCGAGCGCAGCGACGAAAGCTCGCCGCGAAGCTTCACGATCGCCTTCTGACGGATCTGCGACACACGGCTCTCCGTCACCTCGAGCACCGCCGCGATCTCGTGCAGCTTGAGCTCCTCGAAATAGTAGAGCGTCAGAACCGTGCGCTCCCGCTGCGACAAGCGAAGGATCGTGTCGCGGAGAATCGAGCTCTCCTGGTCGAGCGTGATGCGGTCCTCGACGGAGTTGTGGTCTTCGGCCGCCATCGCCTGGGCGTGCGGTACATCCTCGCTGTCGTCGCTGTTCGCGCCGTCGAGCGCGATGCGCATCGTCCCTTCGGCTTCCGCTTCCAGCTTCCAGAGCGCGGGGAGGTCGAGTCCGAGCATGCCCGCTACTTCGTCGGCCATCGGCTCGCGTCCGAGCTCGTGGCGAAGCGTCGCGCGCGCCGTCGAAAGCGTGCGAGTACGTCGGCGCATCGACGAAGGGACATGATCGATTCGACGCAGCTCGTCGAGGATCGCGCCGCGGACGCGGGGAACCGCGAAGGTGCTGAAGGCCAGACCGCGAGTGGGGTCGAAGCGGTCGAGCGCCTCGATCAGCCCCATGGTGCCGGCGCTGATGAGCTCGTCGAGCTCGACGTCGGAGGAGCCCCGGCGGTGGATCTGCCGCGAGACGTGGTGCACCAGGCTGATGTGCTCGGCCAGCAGCTCTTCGCGAGCCGCCGTGTCACCGGAAGTGAAAGCCTGCCACAGGGTCATTGCCGACATAGGAACTCCATTTGATTGCGTCGCTGTCGAATCCGGTCTGTCGATCTACTCGGCAGCAGTAAAAGCAATTGGGAGCCCACCTGGCGGGCACAGCAAAAGGACGCAAAACGGGAGTTCTGCGCCTGCTGGGAATAGCTCGGTAAGTCGCATTCAGTTATGGAGTTGACCAGTGTGGCGGAGGGGCAGATTCGCCATCATTATCGGCTGGTAATCTCCTCCAGGAATTCCGGCAGAATGGGCCGATCGGCACTCTGTGCCGACCGCGCACTGTCAACTCTGCCGCAGGATTGCTGGAGGTCGTCTCGGGAGGGGAAGGACGGCGGGAGGGATGCGTGTCGGGCCATTGAGCTTGTTCCGAAGCGTTCGAACGCTGATCCCTAATAGCTCCGCCGCCTTCGTCCGGTTGTTCCCGGTCGCCGCCAGCGCATGCTGGATGAGGACTGCCTCTGCCTCCCCCACGTCGAGCGTGTGGAGCACAATGCCACCCTCACGGCTGTCGGCGACCTGGGGGGGAGTCTGGCCAGCAGGGCCGCCCGGGACATTCGCCACGGGACCCAGACGCTGTCCCTCGAAGGAGCGGACGCCGAGTATGGGACCGGCGCTGAGGATGACGGCGCGTTCTACCGCATGCTCGAGCTCCCGAACATTGCCGGGCCATGGATATCGTTGCAGTAGCTGGATCGCTTCCGGCTCGATCGTAGTGATTTGCTTGCCGACGTCGCGGGCCGCCCGCATCGCGAAGCGGTAGGCGAGCATCGGGATGTCCTCGAGCCGCTCGCGCAGCGCCGGAATCCGGAGCGGAATGACGCTGAGGCGAAAGTAGAGATCCTGCCGGAAGCGCCCCGCCGCAGCGTCAGCGGCGAGGTCCCGATTCGAGGTCGCGATGACGCGGACGTCGACGCGGATCGTGCTCGTGCCTCCCACCCGCTCGAATTCCTGCTCCTGGAGCACCCGGAGCAGCTTCGCCTGCAGATCGAGGCGCATCTCGGAGATCTCGTCGAGGAGCAGGGTGCCCTTGTTCGCGCGCTCGAAGGCGCCTTCGACGCGTTTGATCGCACCGGTAAAAGCACCCCTCTCGTGGCCGAACAGCGCGCTCTCGATCAACCCTTCCGGGAGCGCTGCGCAATTCAGCTTGATGAAGGGCTTGTCGTGGCGGTCGCTCATGTCGTGAATCGCGCGCGCGAACAGCTCCTTCCCCGTGCCGGACTCGCCGAGCAGCAATACGGTCGCACGCGTGGGCGCCGCCGTCGCAACGGATTGCAATGCGTGACGCATCGCGGCGCTGTCGCCGAGTATCTGGCGCTCGTTGCGGACGGCACTCATCTCGCGGCGGAGGGTGGCGTTTTCCTGCCGGAGGCGGACGAGCTCGAGCGCCTGCTCGACCGCGAGCATCAGCTGCTCGGGGCGCACGGGCTTCGTGATGTAGTCGACGGCACCCGCCTTGATCGACGCAACCGCGTGCTCGATGCTCGCGTAGCCGGTGAGCATGATGAGCGGGATGTCGAATCCCTCGCTCGTCAGCAGCTCGAGGAACTCGAGCCCGGAGAGCCCGGGCATCTTGTAGTCGGAGATGATCAGCTCGACGCCGCCTCGCGCGAGGACCTGCAGCGCCTCGGGGACGTTTCGAGCGCCAACGGTCTCGTGTCCGGCATCGCGCAGCGTGTGCTCGACGATCATCGAGACGGCCGGCTCATCGTCGACGTACAGAATTGACATGTAGATGCTGCGAGGCGGGAGCGGAGGTGGCGTACGTGTCATTTATCTGACGTCAGCCCCTGCCCCCCGGCAACAATTTCCGGCTAAAGCTTTGAAGCTCCCGGCCGATAGTCAGTTACGTGGAGGATACCATGACTAACCGACCAGATGATTCGCGCCGGGACAAGCGAGGCAGTGATGTCCGTTCCATCACCTCGCGGACTCCAAGGCAGCGACTGACACCCGAGAGAACGGCCGAGATCCGGCTTCGCATTCTGGATCGCTCGTACGACAGCGCCCAGATCGCGCACACCATCGCCAGACGGCTGTTGCAGAAGGGCGATCTCTAGTGCTTAGCCGGCGCGGCATCGCCGTAGGAGTCGCGCAGCATCTCGCCGATCTTCGTCACCAGTGATGCGGGCGAGAAGGGCTTTTGCAGATACGCCGATGCCGTGATCACGATGCCTTGCCGCAGCACCTCGTCGTCGGTGAAGCCGGAGACGAAGAGCAGCTGCGTGTTAGGGCGCATCGCCCGCATCCGCTCGGCCATCTCGCGCCCGCCCATCGTGGGCATCACGATGTCCGAGACGACCAGGTCGATTGCGCCCTCGTGCATTTCGCACTGCTCGAGCGCCTGCGCGCCGTGCTCCGCTTCGAGCACGTGATAGCCGCTCCGCTCCAGGATCCGCCGCATCAGTCCGCGCAGCGCCATCTCGTCCTCCACGAGTAGTATCGTGGCCGGGCTGTCGGAGGCGGTGCGTTCCGGATGCACGACTTGCTGCGGCTCGAGGGGCGCTTCGACGAGCGGGAGATAGAATGTGAATTCGGCACCCTGGTCGCGGTCGCTCCGCACGAAGGTGTAGCCGCCGCTCTGCTTCATGATGCCGAACACTGCGGAGAGACCGAGCCCGGTGCCGGTGCCGCGCTCCTTCGTGGTATAAAACGGCTCGAAGACTCTGCCGTGGAGCTCCCTCGGAATTCCGCGCCCGGTGTCGCGTACCGTGAGCCGCCCATACGCGCCCGGAATGATGGGGACGTCGCCTCCCGTGGGATCGTGCTCGAGGCGGCCCATCCCCGTGCCGAGGGTGACATGTCCACCATCCGGCATCGCCTCGCGCGCGTTCACGACGAGGTGGATGAGCGCCTGCTCGAGCTGCGCGGAATCCGCTCGTACGTGAATCGGCGTCGTACCCAGCGCCAGCGACAGCGTCACCGCGTCACCGGCGATCGCGAGCAGCATCTGCTCTGCGCCGCGCGCTACCGCGTTGAGGTCGAGGACGCGCGGCACCAGCACCTGCTGCCGCGTGAAAGCGAGGAGCTGCCGCGTGAGCTCGGCCGCGCGCGCCGACGCATCGGCGATCGCATGCACGTCGACCGCGTGCGCATCGTCCGGCGCGAGCGACTCGGCGATCAGGTCGCAGCTGCACTTGATGGTGGCGAGGATGTTGTTGAAATCGTGCGCGATCCCGCCGGCGAGGCGGGACACGGCTTCGAGCTTCACTCCCTGCTCGACCTGCCGCTCGAGTCGCCTGCGATCGCCGAGGTCGGTCGCGAGCTCGAGTGTCATGCCTCCCCTCTCCGTGCCGCCATCCGGGAGAGACTGGAGCCGCACCGAGAGGTGTGCGGTGCCTCCTCCACGCGTGGCCCGCGCGATCTCGCGCGCGCGATCGACGGTGCCGGGCACGGGGAGCGGGAAGGGCGCCGCCTTCCCGAGCACCTCGCTCGCGCGCCAGCCCAGCAGCCGCTCCGCCTCGGCGTTCCAGAGCACGATGTGTCCCGTGCTGTCCCAGCCGATGACGGAGAGCGGAGCGCGGGCCAGGATCGATTCGAGCACCGCCGCACCGTTTGCGGGCGGGAGCTGTGAAGAGTTGTTCACGGGTTCGCGTACTCCTCGACAGGGCCCAGGCCCCGCGTTTGCTTCCACTCGTGAAGAACGTCAACGCTACATGATTGTAGCCGACCCTGCCACCGAATCCACATGCATCCGATCTGGACTGAGCTGTTCACCCCCGGCGAGCCGATCGTCGCCAAGGTGGTTCGCACCATCATCGTCTACTTCTTTCTGCTGCTCGGACTGCGCCTGGCCGGGAAGCGCGAGCTTGGACAGTTCAATCCGTTCGATCTCGTGGTGTTGCTCGTGCTCTCCAACACGCTGCAGAATGCCATCATCGGCAACGACAACTCGATCACCGGGGGCGTCATCGGCGCTGCGCTGCTGCTCGTGCTGAACTATGGCATCGTTCGCTTTCTCTTCCTGCATCCGAAGATCGACAAGATGGCCGAGGGCGACAACGTGGTGCTCGTGCTGCACGGCGAACTGCTCGAGGACGCGCTCAAGAGGCAGCTCATCACGAAGGCCGAGCTCATGTCGGCGGCGCGACGGCAGGGGATCGACTCGATCGGCGACATCGAGTGCGCGCGGCTCGAGGTGGGCGGCGCGCTCACCTTCGTGCTGAGGCATCCGTCGAGCGATGAGTTCTGGCGAAAGGATGCGATGGATCGGCTCAAGCGTATCGAGGAGCTACTGAACGAGAAGCGCTGATGTCAGCGCAGCCAGTCGTCGACGTTCGCGGCGACGAAGTCGTCGTCGGTGAGCTCGGGGTGCACTCGCGTCACGCGGTCGATCTCCTCGAGCTGCCCCGGGGAGAGTCCCTCGTTCGGATCGAGGCACCAGCTTCCCGCAAGCAATCGCTGGCGTCGCAGAATTTCGTGTAGCCCGGCGATGCAGCCGGCGAAGGCATGGCGGGCGTCGAAGAGCGCGCCATTCGCATCGGTGAGCGCGGCGGCGCGCGTGAGCCAGCCGGAATCAATGGCGGCCGTGGCGTGCGCGCCGTGAAGCTCCTCGAGCATTTCGACGGCGCGCTGCGTCCACACGGCCCATTGGCCGAGTAGCCCGCCGGTGATGCGCGGCGCTCGCTCGCTCTCTCCGAGCCTGGGAAAGGGGGTGAGGAGATCGAGCACGATCTGATCGTCGTTCCCCGTGTAGAGCGCGATGTCGGTTCGCCCCGAATCGGCGATCGCGCGCACGACATCGAGCGTCTGATAGCGATTGAACGGTGCGATCTTGATCGCGATGACCTGCGGGATCCGCGCGAAGGCGCGCCAGAACTCGTACTGGAGGATACGTCCGCCGACGGCCGGCTGCAGATAGAAGCCGAAGAGCGGGAGAAGCTCGCCGACTGCGCGGCAGTGCTCGAGCAGCTGCTTCTCGGATGCATCGTGGAGTGCACCGAGGCTGACGAGCGCGGCATCGTAGCGCAGCTCGTGCGCGAGCCGCGCCTCGGCGAGCGCCTGTTTCGTATCGCCGCAGACGCCCGCGATGCGAGCGAACGGGCGCGGGTCCGCGCGCAGCGACTCCGCGGCGGTCTCGGCGGCGAGCGCGAGGACGGGCGCGAGGAGTCCGTGCTTCGGATCGCGGATCTGGAACTGCGTCGTGTGCACGCCCACCGCGATGCCGCCCGCGCCAGCCGCCACGTAGTAGCGCGTGAGGGCGCGCTGATGCCGCTCGTCGAGCTTGCGCGCCGCCGTGAGTGCGAGCGGATGCGCGGGAATCACATGCCCGCGCGCGAGGTGGCTCTGCAGATCGCTCATCAGAAGGCGCCCGTGCGCTCTTCGAAGTGCGTCGGCTTGCCGAGGAGCGGATTGCCGGCGAGGAGCCATGCGGACACGAGCTCGACGAGCGCATCGGTGGAGACCGACGGCGCGCCGAACAGGCTGTGCGCGAGTGCGGCGTTGCTGAGCAGCGCGCGCTCTAACTCCGTGCCTGAGAAGATCGGCGTGCGCCCGAACATCGTTCCGAAGCGCGTGGCAACGTCGCGAACGGCGAGCGTGTCTCGCCCAGTCACGTTCACGATGAATGGCGGGACGCTTGCGAGTGCGAGGCAGCGCAACGCCCAGTCGTTCGCATCGCCCTGCCAGATCACATTGGCGTGTCCCATGCGGAGGTCGATGGTGTCGCCGCGCAGCACGCGCGATGCGATGTCGACGAGCACGCCGTAGCGCAGATCGACGGCGTAGTTGAGGCGCACGATGGCGACGCGGGTGCCGCGCCGCGCGGACGCATCCTCGAACACGCGCTCGCGGCCCAGGCAGCTCATCGCGTACTCGCCAACCGGCGCGGGCGCATCGGCTTCGCGCGAACCGCCAGCACGCACGGGCGAGAGCGGGTACACGTTCCCCGTCGAGAACGCGACGATCCGTGACGTCGCGTAGCGCTCGGCCGCGATCGACGGGAGCACGACGTTCATGGCCCACGTGGAAGACGGCGCGTCATGCGTGCCGAATTTCTGCCCTGCCATGAAGATCACGTTGGGCGCGTCGGGGAGCGCG
The DNA here is from genome assembly GCA_030854615.1 of Gemmatimonadota bacterium. Classification (GTDB taxonomy): domain Bacteria; phylum Gemmatimonadota; class Gemmatimonadetes; order Gemmatimonadales; family Gemmatimonadaceae; genus FEN-1250. Next base: position 4,666 of record JALYSW010000316.1, on the reverse strand, counting down.
CTCACGGCCGCGCGGTCGAGCAGGTCGCACTTGATCGTGTCGATCCCCGCGGAGCGAAGCGACTGCTCGGCGGCGCTCGACGAGAAGCGCGAGGCGGCGATCACCCGGTCGTGTCGCCCGAGTTCCCTGAGTGCGCGCCTCGCCATCCTGGCGAGCGTCGGTCCCATCTTTCCGGCGGCGCCCAGGACGAGGATGTCACCCGGCGTGGTGCGCAGGGCGTCGAGCAGTGCCGGGGAGGCCGCCGAGAGCGCGTCCTCGAGCTCGGCCTCGCTCGCGAAGCTCATGCGCGCAGGTAGTCGGGCTGCCAATCGCGGATCGCCTGCTTCACCGCATGCCCCGATTTGAGCTCGTTCGATCGCACGCGCGCGATGAGCGCCGGGAGCTCGGCGTCCGATGCGAAGCGGAGCGCGATGAGCCTGCGCCATGGAAGACCCGCGAGGGCCTCGGCCGCCGCGGCGGCGCCGAGGACGCGCTCGAGACGAATCGTCATCTCGAGACGGATGACGCGATTCTGCACCGTGAGCACCATGATGCGCGCGGCGAGCGTCGCTACGACCACGCCCGCAGCCAGCACGACACCGGCGACGGTCGCGAGCGAGGGCGCACGCACGAGCGCGTACAGCGAGTACAGCAGGTTGAGCGTGAGCAGCGGCACCGCGACAAAATGGAAGAGCGGGTAGAAACGCGTGTGATTTGCGAACGTCTGCGGTGGAGTCGCCATGCGGGTTACCGGGGAGGGAGAGAGAGTGCGCGTCAGGCCGCGTAGCGGTCGGCGTTTGCGGCGTAGCTCTTCACGCGCGTGACCATCGCCGACAGGCCGGTCTCGCGCGCGCCGAGTCCGATGTTCTCCATCATGATGCGAACGAAATCGGACGGGATCGCGAGCGTCGTCGCCGGCGGCTGATCGTTGATCGCGGTGAACAGGATGGACAGAAAAGCGGCGATCGTCGGCGACTGACGGATGTTCACGTCGGCATAGAAGTGGAGCTTGCCGTCGCGATACTCGGGAAAGACGTCGACGCGCGTCTGGCATTCCGGGATCACGAAGTTCGTGCGGTCGATCGCGGAGTAGCGGTCGGGGAGCGGCTCGAGCTTCTTCGCGTAGGAGAGGAGCGCCTGCATCTTCTCCTCGCGGCCGAGCATGCGGAACTGCTTGAGCACGCGCTCGATGCTCGGAGGAACTTGGAGTGCTGCGGTGTCGTCGACCATGCATGAAGACTAACGGCCGCCGAATCGCCGGGGGAGCGGGCGTTGGACGCGCGCAATCCCGCGGCTAGCCTTCGAGGGCGCGCGGATGTGAGTGCGCGCGGTCATTCATCAGGAGCACATCATGCCGACACGTAACGCATCGGCCGTCTGGGAAGGCGGTCTGCAGAAGGGGAAGGGAAGCTTTTCCGGCGCGAGCGGGAAGATCTCGGGCACGTATTCATTCGCAACGCGCTTTGGCGAAGAGGCAGGGACGAATCCGGAGGAGCTGCTGGCGGCGGCCGAGGCTGCCTGCTACAGCATGGCGTTGAGCCTCGGATTGGAGCAGGCGGGATCACCGCCCACGAAAATCGAGACGAAGGCCGCGTGCACAGTCGAGAAGCAGGCGGATGGATTTGCAATTACGACGATGAAGCTCGTCGTGCGCGCGACCGTCCCCGGGATTTCGAGCGATGCGTTCCAGAAGATCGCGCAGGCCACGAAGGATGGATGCCCGGTGTCGAAGGCGCTGAAGGGGAATGTGAAGATCGAGCTGGACGCGGCGCTGGTCTAGCCGCCGGGGGTGCCGGGGCGGACGTCTTGCGTCCGCTCTGCGGCATCCCCAATGTGGACGCGGCTCCGGTGCGCATGCGGGCCGTCATTCACATCTTCACGATCGAGGATTCGTGGCTGCATTCGAGATCCGCCCGCGACGTGCGACTGAGTTGGTGGACGCGAGCTTCCAGCTCCTGCGCCGCTTCTACCCACAGCTGGTGGCCGTGAGCGCCATCGCGATGGCGCCGGGCGTGCTCGCGCGCATCGCGCTACGACAGCAGCTCACCGATCCGACGGCGATGGCCGCGCATCCCTTCACGGCAGGCGGCATGGTTTTGCTGAGCTCTCTCTGCATCGTGCTCGCAGACGCCGTGCTGATCGTGGCTGTCTCGGATGGCTATCTGGACGGCAACGTTCAGCTCCCGCGCGCACTCGCGCAGGGATGGAGCCGGGCGGGGTCGATGGTGGCGGCGGTCTTCCTTCGCTACCTGGTGATCTTCGGCGTCATCGTGCTTCTGGGGATCGTGGCTGCGTTGCTGATTCCCAAGTCGAAGGCGAATGCGGCGGCGATCGGTGTGCTGTTCTTGAGCCTTCCGTTCATCCTGTGGTTCACGATCTACGTCGCGCTCCGGACGTTTGCGGTCGCGAATGCCGTGCTGCTGGAGAAGGTCGGGCCGCTCGCCGCGCTCAACCGCTCGTGGGAGCTCTCCAAAGGCTCCGCCGCGCACATCTTCTTTTCGCTCGGGCTGGCGTGGACGCTTTACGTCATCATCCTGATGGTCGTCGGCGCAGTCGGGGCGGTGACGATCGGTCCGGCGGTCACGCAGATCATCAGCTCGGTACTGATCATTCCGATCTACCCGTTGCTCGCGGTCGTCTCGACGCTGCTCTACTACGACCTGCGCATCAGGAAGGAGGGATTCGATCTCGAGGTGATGTCGCGCGAGCTCGGTACGGCGGCAGCTTCTCCGATTCCCGCGATGTAGCGGAAGCTCAGCTCTTTGCTGCGCGCGGCTCTCTGCGCGCGCCGTCGGCAACGCCGCCGGACACCACGAAGGCCATCAGATCCGCGCTCTCTCCCGGTATCCGCTCGACCTGCAAGGCCGGGACGAGCAGCAGATGTCCGGCGAACGCGTACGCCTGCGGCACGTAGACGGCGACGTAGCCGGCCATGCCGAAGATGTCGAGCGATTCGCGAGTGACGAAGCCGATCATCTTCACGCCGCTTCCCGGTACCACCGTCACGGTCACGGGAATGTCGAAGCGGCGCTTCTCGCCGACGAACGCGTTGAGCAGGTCACGCGTCGACGAGTAGACGAGCCGAACGAAGGGGAGCTTCTCGATGCTGCTTTCGATGACGGAGACGACACCGGCCGTCACGAGGGACGACGCGACGACGCCGACGAGCGTGATCGTGACGATCGTGACGACGAACCCCGCCCCCGGAATCGACAGGTCGAGCAGCCCATCGATGCGCTGGAAGAGAGCCCAGCACACCCAGAGCGTGACGGCGACGGGCGCGGTCACGACGAGGCCGCGGAGAAAATAGGCGATCAGCTTGCGCATGGTTTGTAGGATGAACGCGCGGGGCGGCTCGCGCCAGCCGAATGCACCGCCGAGGCGATAGCTTTCGCCGGTGCCCAGGACAAAAACTTCCAGCAAGAGCCCCATCGTTCCGAACGCCCTCTGGCAGCGAGCGGCCGTGCGGCATCTCAAGCGCGCGGATCCGGTGCTCACGTCGATCATCGAGCGCGTTGGCCCGTCGCGCTTCGCCGGCCGCTCGCGCGGCTCGCATCTCGATGCGCTCGTGCGCTCGATCGTCTCGCAGCAGCTCTCCGTTTCGGCCGCCAACACGATCCACGGGCGATTGATCGCGCTGGTTGGCGAGACGAATCCGCTCCCCGAGCACTGGCTGGCTCTCGACGATCCCGAGATGCGCGCGGCTGGGCTCTCGCGCCAGAAGATCGCCTATATCCGCGATCTCGCGCGTCACGTGCAGGACGGCGCGCTGCCGATGGCGACGCTGCATCTCATGAGCGATGACGACGTGATCGGAGCACTCACCGCCGTGAAGGGGATCGGCGTCTGGACCGCGCAGATGTTCCTGATGTTCCAGCTCGGCCGCCCGGACGTGCTCCCCGTGCTCGACCTCGGTATTCGCAACGCATTCAGGCGCGCGTATCGCTTGCGGAAGCCGGCGACAGAGAAGCGCATGCGTGCGCTCGCGAAGTCGTGGGAGCCCTACCGCTCCGTCGCCTCGTGGTATCTCTGGCAGAGCCTCGAGCTGCCGCTGCTGGCGAAAGCCGATGGCTAAGTCGCGCGCGCGTCCGCCGCGCGGCGCGATCCGCGGTGCGCCATCGAAGCCGGCCCCGCGCGCGGAGCGCTTCGAGCTGTTCGCGATTTGCGCGCCCGGGCTCGAGGAGGTGCTCGAGGCGGAGATGCGCGCGCTCGGCCTCGAGGTCGGCAAGCGCGACATCGGCGGCGTCTCGTTCTCCGGCGGATCGAGCGTGCTCTATCGCGCCAATCTCTGGCTGCGCACCGCGACGCGTGTGATCGCGCGCGTCGGAGATTTCCATGCGCGCTTGTTCGATGAGCTCGAGCGTCACTCGCGGAAGTTGAATTGGAGCCGCTTCATCGATGGCGGGCAGCCGGTGCGCCTGCGCGTGTCCACGAGCAAGTCGCGCCTCTATCACACGGGCGCCGTCGCGCAGCGCATCGCCGAGGCGATGGAGAAGTCGACCGGCGTCGCGCCGACGGTGACGAGCGGCGGCGGCGACGACGATGAGGAGAGCGGTGAGACGCCGCTGGTCATCGTGCGTCTATTCCGCGATCAGTGCACGGTGAGCATCGATAGCTCGGGCGCGCTGCTCCATCGCCGTGGCTATCGCCTCGCCACCGCGAAGGCGCCGTTGCGCGAGACGCTCGG